>JAGGYC010000002.1 GCA_021162745.1 Desulfuromonas sp.
AACAAACCGACCATGGCCGAATGGGAAGCCAAGGCCAAAAAAGAGAAAAAAACCGACGATCTGTCCGGTTTTAAATGGGATACCCCGGAAGGGATCAGTGTCAAGCCGCTGTACACGGCCGAGGATATTAAAGGCCTTGAGCACCTCGACACCCTCCCCGGCCTGCCGCCGTTTCTACGTGGCCCGGTGGCCACCATGTATGCGGGGCGCCCGTGGACGGTACGCCAGTACGCCGGTTTCTCTACCGCCGAAGAATCCAACGCTTTTTACAAGCGTAACCTGGCCGCTGGTCAGCAAGGTCTTTCCGTGGCCTTCGACCTCGCCACCCACCGTGGTTACGATTCCGATCATCCGCGTGTCGTCGGTGATGTCGGCAAGGCCGGTGTCGCCATCGATTCCGTTGAGGACATGAAGATTCTGTTTGGTGATATCCCGCTGGACAAGGTCTCGGTATCGATGACCATGAACGGCGCCGTACTGCCGATTCTGGCCAACTACATCGTCGCCGCCGAGGAGCAAGGGGTTTCTGAGGACAAACTGGCCGGTACCATCCAGAACGATATCCTTAAAGAGTTCATGGTGCGCAACACCTACATCTATCCGCCGGAACCGTCGATGCGGATCATCTCCGACATCATCGAATACACCAGCCAGAAGATGCCGAAGTTCAACTCCATCTCCATCTCCGGCTACCATATCCAGGAAGCGGGTGCCAACAACGCCCTGGAGCTGGCCTTCACCCTGGCTGACGGTCTGGAGTACGTCAAGGCCGCTATCGACAAGGGGCTGGACGTCGACGCCTTTGCGCCACGGCTGTCGTTCTTCTTCGCCATCGGCATGAACTTCTTCATGGAAGCGTCCAAGCTGCGTGCCGCGCGTTTCTTGTGGTCGGAACTGATGGATCAGTTCAACCCGCAGAATCCTAAATCCAAGGCCCTGCGCACCCACTGCCAGACCTCGGGTTGGAGTCTTACCGAGCAGGATCCCTACAACAACGTCATCCGGACCACCATCGAAGCGATGGCGGCAGTACTCGGCGGCACCCAGTCACTGCACACCAACGCCCTGGATGAAGCGATCGCCCTGCCCACCGATCACTCGGCGCGCATCGCCCGTAACACCCAACTGGTGCTACAGGAAGAGACGGGAATCACCAACGTCGTCGATCCGCTGGCCGGTTCCTACTATGTAGAATCAATGACCTCGGAACTGATCGAAGAAGCCCGCACCATCCTCAAGGAGATCGAGGAGCTCGGCGGCATGACCAAGGCCATTGAGACCGGGATGCCGAAACTGCGCATCGAAGAGTCGGCAGCCAAGAAACAGGCGAGCATCGACAGCGGTCGCGACGTCATCGTCGGCGTCAACAAGTATCAACTGGCCGAAGAGGCTCCGATTGATGTCCTCGACATCGACAACACGGCAGTGCGTGAGTCGCAGATCAAGCGTCTGGACAAGATGCGCGCCGATCGTGACGAAGTGAAATGCCAGGCGGCTCTTGACGCCATCACCAAAGCCAGCGAGAATAACGATGGCAACCTGCTGGACCTGTCTGTCAAGGCTGCTCGTTTGCGTGCCTCGGTGGGTGAAATCTCCGACGCCATGGAAAAAGCCTTTGGCCGTCATAAAGCAGAAATCAAACTGGTATCGGGAGCCTACGCATCGGTGTGTGACCAAGATCAAGACTTTGCAGAAGTGAAAAAACTGATCGCCGACTTCGCCGATCAGGAAGGGCGTCGCCCGCGTATCCTCATCGCCAAGATGGGTCAGGACGGCCATGACCGTGGCGCCAAAGTGGTTGCCAGTGCCTACGCCGACGTCGGCTTCGATGTCGATGTCGGACCCCTGTTCCAGACCCCGGAAGAAGCCGCCAAGATGGCGGTGGAGAACGATGTACACGTCGTCGGCGTTTCCAGTCTGGCCGCCGGACACAAAACCCTGGTGCCACAACTGGCTGCCGAGCTGAAAAAACTCGGTGCCGAAGATATCGTCATCGTTTGCGGCGGCGTTATCCCCCGTCAGGACTACGCTGAGCTCACCGCCTCCGGTGCGGCACGCATCTTTGGTCCGGGAACACCGATCACCAAGTCTGCCCGTGAAACTCTGGCGGCGATTATGGAAAAGAAGTAGATCCCTGCGGTCGGGGCGGAGGTGCTCCGCCCCGATCGTTTTCACGCACCAAAGCCCCTCCATGTGCCCAGCCGAACGCAATGAGTGTCACCGGAAGAACTAAACCGAAAACTGTTTGAGCGTAGCGAGTTTTTTCGGTCTTTCCGGTGTAAACGAATGAATAGAGAGGGAACCCGAAGGGATAGGCGGTTGGAGGTCATTTTTGCTTACTTTTGATGACGCAAAAGTAAGACGGCGTGTGGGGCCGTGTCCCCACGTCATGTGGGCTTGCTTCCTGAGAAGACATAAAGATCAATTTCACGGATCAAACGGCTGTCGGGTTACGCTTCGCTAACCCGACCTACTAAACTTTTGCGGCCCGCACGTATTTGATTGATGATATTTCATCATCAACAGGTGCATGTTACTTGATGGCGGACAGTGCCTTCGCGACCTGACTTCGAGCCACAAACAATAAAACAATCCTATTTAAGGCATAAGGTTCGGCTATGAATCTCGACCAAATCGCAACCGGCATCCGTAACGGCCAACTACGTGCCCTGGCAAAAGGGATCACCCTGATCGAAAGCCGCAAGGCGGAACATCTCCAAAATGCCTCCACCCTGCTTGAAACGCTGCTGCCCGAGACCGGCAACAGTTTACGCATCGGTATCTCCGGCGTTCCCGGCGCCGGTAAAAGTACCTTTATCGAAGCCTTCGGCCAGCACCTGACCGCCCAGGGTCACAAGGTTGCGGTACTGGCCGTCGACCCGTCATCGCAGCTCTCCGGCGGCAGCATTCTCGGCGACAAAACTCGCATGGAAGATCTGGCCCGCGATGCCAATGCCTTTATCCGCCCCTCTCCTGCCGGGGAGTCACTGGGCGGTGTCGCCCGCAAAACCCGCGAAACCATGCTGCTGTGCGAAGCGGCCGGTTACGACGTGATCATTGTCGAAACCGTCGGCGTCGGCCAATCGGAAACCACCGTCGCCTCCATGGTCGACTTCTTCCTGTTGTTGCAACTGTCGGGAGCCGGCGATGAACTACAGGGGATTAAAAAAGGGGTAATGGAGATCGCCGATGCCATCGTCATCAACAAGGCCGATGGCGACAATATCCCCCGCGCCAATCTCGCCAAACAGCAATACATCAATGCCCTGCACATTCTCCGGCCGCGCAGCAGCCACTGGACAGTGCCCGTCCACACCTGCAGTGCCCTGCACCACCAGGGGATCGATGAGATCTGGAACATGCTGCTCGACTACCGCTCGACCATGCAAGAGGTCAGTGAGTTTAATGAAAAACGGCGCCAGCAGGCCCGTGAATGGATGTGGGCACTGCTCCATGACGATCTGAAAGAGCTGTTCATTCACGACAAGAATGTCCAACCACTGCTGCCGCAACTGGAACAAGCGGTACTCGACGGCATCACCACCCCCAGCGCCGCTTCGCGCCGTTTACTCGAACGCTTCCGCAGACATTGATCGAGAGCCCAACCACCAAAAAACCTCGCCCCAGACCAGACTTAACCAATCACCTGCCATGTTGACTTTCCGGCAGTGAATGATTATCCTGTCTGAAATAAGTCGAGGCATGCTGTTTCATTCTGCATTGAGGTTTTGCGTGACTAAATTTTTTCCACAACCGTGCGGCCTATCGGTCTGGGCGTCAGAGACCTGCCGTCCCGAGTTCCGTCTGCGTCAGGGTTTCTGCTACTCTCACCTTGAAGAGTGCAAAGACGCCTTTCGTTTTGCCATACTGACTGATTCGAACAAGCTGCCGTCACTGTTGCAGGATTGCAGTAGTCTGGTTTCCGCCGAAAGTTTTTTCGTCCTCGAATACTATCCGGAAAAGTTCCTGTTGGCCGACAATGAGACCCCAGTCGAACCGACGGTATTCTATTCCCCTTATATGCCAACCGAAGAGATTCTGGCCATGATTGAGCCCTATCTGTCACGGTTGATTCACGACGGTTTTGTTGGTTTTGGTCTGGCCAACAGTCGCCTTGGTGCCGAACTGTTTTACTCAGAGGAAAAAGCCTTCACCTGTTTTACCGCCAACCATATCCGCACCATGAACATCCTCGCTCGCCAGGGTCTGCATCACCGCAGCGAACTGCTGTTCCCCGCCGATTTTGCTCACGACCATCTGTCACTAGTCAGCCTTGAAGAGATGCAGCGGCCCGAGGAATTACGCTCATTTACCCCACAACAACTCGACTACATCACCTTCTGTGGTGAACTGGTGGAAATGTTTGAGATGCAGCCTACAACCAGCAACGACGACTTCTTCCTGTCCTGTAAAGAGCAGGATGGTATTGAAACCTTCCTCAGTTGCCAACCGGATCTATGCTGGTCCGGAGATGAAGAATTTATCCATCTGCTAATGGATTGGAAAGATTTTGTCGATGAGTGCTGCGAAGGTTTCAACGGCTGTCTGGACGATTATTTTCGTGGTCTGAAAATCCGTGACATTATCGCCCGTGTCATCGACCAGACCGACAACGTCACCCGCGACAAACTACTTAAATTTATTTCAGAGGCCGACAACACCTTTCGCGGCCAATTGGTAGAGACATCACGAAAGATGTTTAGCGACACCAACAGCGAACGGTTCCGAAACCAGCGTTTCTGGCGCTGGGGCGTTACCCGTAATCACGGCTCAACACTACGCCGCGATCTCATCCGCAACGGCTGGTATTCGTCACAATCATGATTCTTGTTCTCACCGCAGTCGACAAAGAAAACCAGCTGTTACGTGCCAACCTCACGCAACCAACGACAGAGCAGTACGGCCACCTGAACGTGACACATGGCCAGCTTGCCGATCACGCGCTCGCCATTGCCAGCTGCGGTGTCGGCAAAACAGCTGCCGCAGCAACTGCTGCCGTACTGATCAACCACGTCAAGCCTGAGTTGGTGGCCATGGTAGGTTGCGCCGGGGCTTACCCGGGCAGCAACTTAGTGATCGGTGATCTGGCGGTGGCAAGCGAAGAGATTCATGGCGATGAAGGGGTGGCAACGACAGACGACTTTCTCGACATGGAACAACTCGGTTTTACCACCGTCTGCTGTGGTGAACAGTGCTTTTACAACCGCTTTCCTGTCACTCAGCCATTATCGCAGCAATTATATTCGGCACTGCAACCCTTTGCCGACCAGCAACAGCGGGTACTGGGCTATGGACCATTTGTAACCGTATCCAGCTGTAGCGGTTCCCTGGCATTGGGGCAACAACGCCGTCAGCGCACTGCGGGGCTGATAGAAAATATGGAAGGCGCTGCCGTCGCACAGGTCTGCACCCAGTATCAACGACCGTTTTTCGAACTGCGTGCCATCTCCAACCTGGTTGAAGACCGCAATATGGATCACTGGGATCTGCCACTGGCTATGCTCACTGCCCAGCAAGCATTCATCTCTCTGCTGCAACAGGGCTCACTCTTTCGCGAAAGAACATCATGCACCACCTGACTCTTGGCTACTCGCCCTGCCCCAACGACACCTTTATTTTCAACGCCCTGATCCAGGGCTTGATCCCGTGCCCGAATGTAACATTTGAGGAGCGCCTCGAAGATGTTGAGACCCTGAATCAACTGGCGCTGGCCGGGCAACTCGACCTGACCAAGATCTCTTACCACGCCTTCGGCCATCTACGCCGCGACTACGTGCTGCTGCACGCCGGTGGTGCCCTCGGTCGTGGCTGCGGGCCGCTGGTGGTGGCTACACAGCCGCTGACCATGGAGCAGCTCCAGCATCAGGCACTGCTGATCCCCGGCGAGCTGACAACCGCCAATCTCTTACTGCAACTCTACGGCACGCAATTCGCCAATGTCCGAACCATGCCGTTTGACCAGATCATGCCGGCCTTGCTGCGCGGCGAAGCTGCCGCCGGTATCATTATTCACGAATCACGCTTTACCTATCAGCAACATGGCTTGCATCAGGTGCTTGACCTGGGGCAGTGGTGGGAACAACACACCGGCCTGCCACTCCCGCTGGGCGGCATTCTCGCCAAACGCAGTCTACCCACCGCCTTGATAGAACAGATCGATCACGCCCTGAGCGAAAGTGTCCGCTATGCCCAGCAGCACCCGCAAGCGGCAGCGGACTACATCCGCAGCCACGCTCAGGAGCTTTCCGACACCGTCACCCACGATCACATTCAACTCTACGTCAACAAGTTCTCCGTCAACCTGGGCGACGAGGGGATTGCCGCCGTAGAGGAATTGCTGAGTCGGGCAGAAAAACAGGGCCTTATCCCCGCCTGCGATCTGCCGCTTTTTGCCACAACTTGACAAGAAACTCAGGCTGTGAGAAAACGAAAGCCTACAATCATAAATAGCGAGGCTTCGATGAAAAAAGATATTCAGGAAAAAGGCGCCATACTGCAACGCGACAAAGAGACCTATGCCGTTGCCCCCCATATCCCCGGCGGTATTACATCGCCCGACCAACTGCGAAAAATTGCCGCTGTCGCCGAAAAGTACAACGCCCAGGCATTGAAACTGACCAGCGCCCAACGCATCGCCATTGTCGGCCTAGAGGAAGAGCAACTGGACAATATCTGGGCGGACCTCGACGAGCCGGCCGGTGCTGCCATCGGCATGTGCGTGCGCTCCATCAAGATCTGCCCCGGCACCACCTTCTGCAAACGCGGCCAACAAAACTCCGTTACCGTCGGCTTGGAGCTAGACAAGCAATATCACGGCATGGCGTTGCCATGGAAATTCAAGATGGGCGTTTCCGGCTGTGCCAACGACTGCTCCGAAGTGTGCATCAAGGATGTCGGCCTGATCGGCACCCCCAAAGGCTGGAAGGTGATGGTCGGCGGCAACGGCGGCGCAGCCTCACGCCTGTCAATCCCCCTGGCGGAAAAACTCGACACTGCCCAAGCCTGTGCTCTACTTGATCACGTCGTTCAATGGTTTGTTAAAAACGACCAGAAAGGCCGCCTCGGCAAGTTCATTGACAAGATCGGTTTCGATACCTTTAAAGAAGAGATCCTCGGCAGTTTTGACGGTGATCTCGGCGCCTGAAGTTAACCACGCAGCATAAAACAAAAAAGCCCTGCAGCCATCTGGCCGTGGGGCTTTTTCATTACACTATCGCTATAAAATTATCTGAGAATAGAAACCTGATCAGTATCTCTTTTTTATATCGCTTTAGCTACGCGAATTTTTTAAGCGCTTGCTCAGGGCCGGTTGAGAAATCCCCAGCAGTCGGGCGGCAACACTCTGATTGCCCTGAGAACGCTGCATCGCCTCATCTACCAGCAATTCACCGACCTCAGTCAGGGTGGGCAGCCGTTCCAGGGCGCTGAACAGCCGCGACGCCAACACCACGTCCAGCTCCAATTCCGCTTCGGCAGCAACGCCCATCGCTTTTTTAAACACCGCCAACGACAATTGACTGCCACGCTGAGCACTGACGGCATCGTAAACCATCATTTTCAACTCACGGACATTACCGGGAAACTCATAGCCAGCCAGTAAACCGGGCAAGCCAGTCGGCACCTGCAGCACCTCGACATCCAATTCTTCGGCAACCTGCTCAAGAAAGTAACTGAGCAGCAACGGAATATCGCCACGCCGTTGACGCAGCGGAATGATCTCGACATGGTGACTGCGCAGCCGATAATAGAGATCGCGGCGGAAACTACCTTCGGCCTGGCGTGCCGCCAGATCCTGATGGGTGGCCACCACCACCCGCGCCTGCATCTGTTGCGGCTGGTCACTACCGAGCGGATAGTACTCGCCATTCTGCAGCAACCGCAGCAACTTGACCTGTGAGGCGGGACTCAAGTCGCCGATCTCATCAAGAAACAGCGTCCCACCGGCGGCTTTTTCGATCATTCCGGCACGGGCACTATCGGCACCGGTAAAAGCGCCGCGCACGTGGCCAAACAGGGTATCGGAAAACACATTATCGTCCAACCCGGCCACGTTGACCGCCACCAGCGGACCCGTGCGACCACTAAGCTGATGTACTGCGCTGGCCACCAGCTCCTTGCCGACCCCGCTCTCACCACTGATCAGAATCGGTCGCCGAGTAACAGCCACCGATTCAACGTACTGAAAAATGGCGCGCATGCCATCATCTTGGGTGAGAATATCCGCAAAAGCTTCGGGGTGCTGAAGCTGTTTGAGCAACAGACCTCGACTCAGGGCCTGATTTTCCCGCTCCAGCTCGACCAGCCGTACGGCACGGTGGACACAATCGAGCAGTTGTTCCTCATCAACACTCTTGACCAGGAAGTCAAATGCACCTAATTTCAAGCACTTGACTGCCGTCTCCACCTGATTCATGCCGCTGACTACTACCACCGTTACTTCGGGATAATCGGCGACAATCCGCTCCAGCACCGCTTCGCCGCTGAGATGGGGCATGGTCAGATCAAGCAACACCAGGCCGACATCTTCACGCGCCAGAATCTCCAACACCTGACGACTGTCGCTGCACTGCAACTGATTGGTATAGCCGCCCGGACCTTCAAGGGTGATACTCAAGCTACGCAACCAGGGTCGTTCGTCATCGACCAACAGGATCTTGAATTCCGGGTACAGGGTTTCAGTCATGATCAACGCTCTCCTCAGGTAAATACAACGTGGCTCGCATCCCTTGTCCAAGAGCGCTGTCAAATTCCAGGCGCCCATGGTGATTCTTGACAATGCCCGCCGACACAGACAGCCCTAACCCGGTACCTCCCTGCTCGCGCTTGGTAGTAAAAAATGGATCCATCATATAGGCCAACTGCTCCGGATCAAGGCCACAGCCCTCATCACACACTTCCACCACCACCTCACCACGCCCAGCATGATAACGGGTGGACAACCGGATCCCCTGTTCGGAGTGTTCCAGCGCCTGACAGGCGTTGAGCAGCAGATTGATCACCACCTGCTCCAAGCGCTGGGCGCGGCCATAGACGCTGGGCAGACCAGCGGCCAGATCAAGGTGAAAATGGCGGGTCGACTTGCGAATCTGATTATCCAACAACCGCCCGGCTGCTTCAACCACCGTATTGAGATCAACACTTTCCGTGACCGGGGAATCATCGCAACGAGCAAAGTCCTTCAAATCCTCGACAATACTCTTGATGCTCTTGCTGCACTGTTGCATCTCCGCCAGCAGCTGGGGGATTTCGTCGCGCATCCGGCTATAGTTAAGCCAGCCAAGCTTGAAATCACCGTGCTGTTGATAGTGCTGCTCAAGAATCGGTTGCGTATCCTGCCAGGCCCGACTGAGCAGCGGCAAATTGAGGGTGATCAGACCGTTGGGATTATTGATCTCATGGGCGACACCGGAGACCAGAATCCCCAGCGAGGTCATCTTGTCAGCCTGTAGCAGCTGCTTCTGGCGCAACTGTAACTCTTCTACCGCCCGCTTGCGCTCCTTGACCTCCTGCGACAGTTGCGCCGTGCGCTCATCCACCTTGCGTTTCAAAGTACGAGACCACAATACGGTCGCCGCCAGAATCAACAACAGTGGCAACACGATCATCGCCCCATATTCCAGCACCCGCTGCCAGGGCACACGCCCCCCTTTGAGCACCCCCAGCCATTTGTGATAGATCTTCTGGTAACGCCCCGATTCCTTGAGCACCGCCAAACCGTTACTGAAACGATCCAGCAACGCCCGGTTGCCTTTGCGCACCGCATAACCATAGGGTTGCTCGGCAAAAGCCCTGGCCACCGGCTGAATATTGGTCAACTTCATCTTGCGTTTGAGGTATTCTCCCGGCAGTTTCGACACCAGGGCACAATGATGGTGACCGGAGGCGAGCAATTGCAAGGCATCGGCCAGGGTATTGGTGGTCACCAACTGGACATCGGGCAGCTGCGTACGCATGAAATCGTGCATGACGCTGTCGCGCATGACGATCACCTCTTTGCCGTGCAGATCGTCCAAGGTCTTGATCGGTGCGCCGGTGCGGGTCCAGATCGATTGGTAGATGGTGCTGTGGGGCGGGGTAAAATCGAGTTCGTTCAGTCGCTCTTCGAGGTAGGCTACCCCCTGGAGGATATCCACATCGCCACACTTCAAAGCATGGCGCATATCACCCCAATCGCCAAGGCGAATCTCTACCTTAAAGCCCATTACTTCGGCAATAGCCCGGGTCAACTCAACGATAAAGCCGGTTGGCTGTCCATTGTCATCAAGAAATTCATAGGGGGGATAATTGTGATCGCCGCCAACGATCACCACTTCGTTCACCGACGAAGGAGATGGAGTCTGAGCGGACAACGGCGCAAGCAACGCCAGCTGAAAAGTTAATCCGAGTAGAATTATAAAACGGAGGGAATTCAAGACTAAATCAAGCTACGGCGCCGCGAAACGGCTGGCTATTGGCATCGAGGCTCACCAGCCCGGCGGAAACAGGAGCGGGGTCGGCAGATGATCCATTGCTACCATAGCTGGCGGCCAGATCATTTTTCACCATTTTATTAGCGGCTTCTGCCGATTCTGTCATCAGTTCCGCCTGAGCTGAGGCCTTCATCTGCACCGCCTTGGCAGCCACGTTGCGATCCTGCCCCGAAGGCTGGGCCGGAGCCAAAGCAGCGGCACGGATCACATCAGCCTTTTTCATGGTCGCCCGAGGATCACCGGGTATTTCTGACATATCGATGTTGACATGCCCCTCCACCGCGTAGCGCTGACCATCGGGACCGGTTTTATATGTCAGGGTTGGAGCACCGGCATACTGGCCGCCCACGGCGGCGTGGGCCGCTTCATGAACCTGCACCTCGCGGTCGCGCAGCTTTAATTCCTGCACTTCCTGTTGCTGCTCGGAGGTAAGTTCCGCATTCGCCGAATTCTCGGAGCCGGACTTCTTTTGGGACGATTCCGCCTCGACACCGTCGGTTTCTGCATCAGCACCATCGACCGTTCGCGTCGTGGAACCCGTACTCCCCCCCGCGGGCAACTGCCCCTGAACAGAATCCGCAGCAGCCGCGTCGATCTCCTGCCCCGACAACACCGCTTCCTCAGCTTGCAAACCCTGCATTTTCGCCGCTGCCTGCAAACCCTCTTCACTCAGGTGAACCTGATCACGCACGGAAAATGGGGATGCAGCGCACTCCTGCAACGGCTTACTGTTCTTACATTGCTCTGGTCTCTGGCGTGTAACGTCATTGACCATCGACGATGGCTGAAAATTATTGGAGATGTTGGATGTAACGTCCACCGTGACCCTCCTACGATACATAAACAGAAAATTTCGCCGCAAAAACAGTCATATTGAGCAACTCGACAACTATAACACAGTTCTTAAACGAAACAAAAGCTGTTCCCAGGGTCATCGGGGGCTGTCCGGGTTTTGCTGATTTCGTATTAACTACAAGCAACCTTAAGAGCAACGTCAAGGTCGCGGGACTCGCCCCGCAGCCGACCCGCTTTCTTTATTGGCCCCAAAGAAAGTGGGCAAAGAAATCGCCTAAAACCCGCTTCGCGAGATTTCTGTTTGAACAGACGATGAGTCGGTTTCCGAAATGCGTGAGTTTGGCGGCCCATCAGTCTTGAGACTGACTGTGTTGACTCTTTTTCACTGCGTTGGCGTCAAGAATATTTGGTTGTGTGGGTGATGTTCTCGCAGTTCCGGTGGCACCGTTTTACGACACCCTGTTGGTGCAAGGGAATGAATGCGTGTTCTTGATAAACATGCTTAAACAGAACACCGCCACCACGCGACAAGTGCTGCGAATCGCGAAGCGACGTAAGGCAGCCTGCAAGCTTTTTTGTTGCTACGCAGCACTGCGGTTGTCTTAGCAGAAACATATCCATCATCTCACCACCTCAATGCTACAGAGATAAAAAAGCCGATTTTTGCATCCTTTTTGGCGGCTTTCAAAAAGAATGTCGCCTGCCGGGGCGAGTCCCGGACTTCTTCCGACACTGTTGCCGTTTGGCATTGAGTTATGGAAAATCCTCATTGCTTAAAAATCACCCCAACAACGCAACAGGGCCACCCATTACGGGGTAGCCCTGTTGATTCAGTCTTACGCTTCGTTGAATCCTACTTAATCTTCCAACCAGTCCCGGCAGCGCTGTCGAGCAGCAGAATCCCCTGCTCGGCCAACTCGTCGCGAATCTCATCGGAGCGGGCAAAGTCCTTATCCTGCCGCGCTTGCAAGCGCGCTGCAATCTGGGCATCAATCTGCTCCACGGTGATCTCCAAGTCAGCCAGGGCCGCCATGCGCTGCTGCTCCAGCCACTGATGCGGTTGAGAGCCAAACATTCCCAGCACCCCACCCAGCTTGAAAAAGCTCTGATACAGTGCCCGTACCGAGGCCACCAAATCAGCTTTTTTACGGAACTTTTTGGTCGCCATCAACCGATTCATGGTGCGCACCCCTTCAAACAGGTGACCAATCGCCAGGGCGGTGTTGAAATCGTCGTCCATCGCCTCACGAAACTTGGCTTCCAGCTCATCACCGTCCGTGGCCTGCCCATCGGCTTCGGCGCCGTCAGGACACTCGGCCAGCACTTCAGCCGCCGATTGCAACCCTTCGTAGAAACGGGTCAGCCCCAAGCGAGCCTCTTTCAGATTCTGATCTGAAAAGTCAATAGGGGATCGGTAGTGGGCGGAGAGGATGAAAAAGCGAACGATCTCGGGATCATAGCTTTGCAGAATGTCGCGAATGGTGAAAAAGTTCCCCAACGACTTGCTCATCTTCTCCTGATTGACGTTGACGAAACCGTTGTGCAGCCAGTATTTGACAAACGGCTTGCCGGTGGCGGCTTCACTCTGAGCGATCTCGTTTTCGTGATGGGGGAAAATGAGGTCTTTGCCGCCGCCGTGAATATCGAACGATTCACCGAGGTATTCCATCCCCATGGCCGAGCACTCAATGTGCCAGCCGGGACGGCCTTGGCCCCAGGGCGATTCCCAAGAGGGCTCGCCGGGTTTGGCCGCCTTCCACAACGCGAAGTCCATGGGGTTGCGCTTCTTCTCCCCCGGCGCGATGCGGGCACCGGCCTGCATCTCTTCGAGGTTGCGCTTGCTCAATTTCAGATAATCGTCGAAGCTTTCGACGGCAAAGTAGACATCGCCCTCGCTCTCATAAGCTTTGCCGTTGGCAATCAGCTTCTCAACCAGAGCGATGATATGGGGGATGTGCTCAGTAGCCTTGGGCTGCACCGTCGGCAGTTGGAGTCCGAGGCGGGCCATATCTTCGTCAAAGGCCTGGATAAACTCCTCCGATAGCTGCTGACTGCTGATACCCCGTTCGTTGGCGCGGTTGATAATCTTGTCATCGACATCGGTGTAGTTGCGCACATAGGTGACCTCATAACCACTATATTGGAGGTACCGATAAATGATATCGAAAACAATGTTGGCTCGGGCGTGGCCGATGTGGCAGTAGTCATAAACGGTGACGCCGCAGACATACATCCCCACCTTGCCTGGCACCAACGGCTCAAAGGGTTCCTTGCCGCCATTGAGGGTATTATAAACACGTAAAGTCATGATTGATCTCTCCTGATCTATTTGGCCTTAGCCCACGAATCGCGCAGGGTCACGGTACGATTGAACACCAACGCTCCCGGTTTTGAATCGCGGCTATCGGCGCAGAAATAACCCAGCCGTTCGAACTGGTAGGCCACTGTCGGCTCGGCATCGGCCAGACCGGCTTCGGCATAACAGGGGGTGAACACCTGTAGGGAATCGGCATTGATATCCTCACGGTAATCACCCTCTTTGCCACCCGGCTGCTCCACCTGAAACAGGCGATCATACTGGCGCACTTCCACCGGTACGGCGGTTTTGGCACACACCCAGTGGATGATCCCCTTCACCTTGCGCCCTTCGGCCGCAACGCCGCCGGCAGTGGCCGGATCGTGGGTACAGCGCAACTCGATCACCTCGCCGCTATCGTCGCGGATGATCTCGTTGCACTTAATCACAAAGCCGTAACGCAACCGCACTTCGCGATCCGGGCCGAGACGAAAAAACTTCTTGGGTGGATCTTCCATGAAATCATCGCGATCGATGTAGATCTCGCGGCTGAACGGCACCTGACGCCGTCCCATCTGCGGCTGTTGTGGATGGATCGGCGCATCGAACATCTCCTGCTGATCTTCGGGATAGTCGGTGATCACCACCTTGAGGGGCTTGACTACGCACATGGCGCGCGGTGCTGTTTCGTTCAGTTCATCGCGCACACACTCTTCCAGCACACTGAGGTCGATCCAGCTATCGCTCTTGCCGACACCGATCCGCTCACAAAAGGTGCGGATGGCTTGCGCCGGATAGCCGCGCCGCCGCATCCCGACCAGGGTCGGCATGCGTGGGTCATCCCAGCCCGACACCAACTGCTCGGCCACCAGTTGCTGTAATTTGCGCTTGCTCATCACCGTATAACCGAGGTTGAGACGGGCAAACTCATACTGGTGCGGGGCAAAGATCCCCAACTGCTCGATAAACCAGTCGTACAGCGGCCGGTGATCGGCAAATTCCAGAGTACAGATGGAGTGGGTGATCCGTTCAATGGAATCGGACTGACCGTGGGCAAAATCGTACATGGGGTAGATACACCAGTCGTTGCCGGTACGGTGATGATGGGCATGGAGGATGCGATACATGGCCGGGTCACGCAGGTTCATATTGGCCGCAGCCATATCGATCTTGGCCCGCAATACCTTTGCACCATCGGCAAACTCACCATTGCGCATCCGCTCGAACAGGTCGAGGTTTTCCTCGACACTGCGCTCTCGGCTGGGACTGTTGGTGCCCGGCTCGGTCAGGGTGCCGCGCAGCTTACGCATCTCTTCGCCACTCAAGTCCTCGACATAGGCCTTGCCGGCCTTGATCAGCTGTACCGCCCACTGATAGAGCTGCTCGAAATAATCAGAAGAATAGTATTCGTTCTCCCCCCAATCGAAGCCCAACCAGCTGAGATCGGCCTTGATAGCCTCAATGAATTCAGTCTCTTCTTTGACCGGGTTGGTATCATCAAAACGGAGATGACAGACGCCGCCCTGCTCCTCGGCAACACCGAAGTTGAGGCAGATTGATTTGGCGTGACCGATATGGAGATAGCCGTTGGGCTCGGGTGGAAAGCGGGTGGCCAGACGACCATCATGTTTATTATTGGCAAGATCTTCCGCAACGATATTGCGGATAAAGTCCCTGGGTCGCGACTCTGTTCCTTGTGCCTCTGTGCTCATAGTTGTGCTCATAGCTGTGCAACTACCTTTCGTTCGTTGTGTTCCTTCGCGATCAGGATAACCACGGCATGAGCCGAAATCCCTTCCTGACGACCTTCAAAGCCTAACTGTTCGGTGGTGGTGGCTTTAACGTTAATCTGTGCCGACGCCACCTTGCAACAACGGGCGATATTCGCAACCATCTGCGGCAAATGAGGAGCCAATTTCGGCTGCTGAGCAATCAGGGTAGTGTCGAGATTGCCCACCTGCCAGCCTGCATCATCAGCCAGCTCAACCACCCTTTTTAACAGGTTCAGACTGGAAATGCCTTTAAATTGTGGATCACTATCGGGAAAATGTTGACCGATATCCCCTGCCGCCATGGCGCCGAGCAGCGCATCGCAAATGGCATGCAGCAATACATCGGCATCTGAATGGCCGAGCAGACCCAGCGAATGGGGGATCTCCACCCCGCCAAGGATCAATTTACGCTCGCCAACCAGGCGATGCACATCATATCCATGTCCTATCCGCATAGCGATCACCCCTCTTCTATTTCGAGCGCAACAGCGCTTCGGCAACCACCAGATCTTCCGGAGTGGTAATCTTCAAATTACGGTAACTGCCCTCAACCAGCGCCACCTTGCGCCCCTGCCATTCGAGCAGCGAGGCATCATCGGTACCCCGATAACCCTGCTGCTGAGCTTGCAGGTGGGCGTCCAAAATCTGCCCATAGCGAAACGCCTGCGGGGTTTGAGCGGCCCACAGCGTAGCACGGGGTGGGGTTGCAACAGCAAAACCGTGTTCAACCTGCTTGATGGTATCCTTCACCGGTATACCGACCACTGCACAACCATACTCATCAACAGCGGCCAGCACCGCATCAAGCGTAGCACCATCAAACAACGGTCGCACCCCGTCATGAATCACCACCACATCATCCTCCGCTGCCTGACAACCGAGCAAACCAAGACGGACGGAATCCTGTCGCTCGGCACCACCAGCAATAATGCCGCGAACTTTCGTATAATGACCGGGATCAATGATATCTCGTTGACAATAAGTCAGTTGATCTTCGGGAGCGATCACATAAATGTGATCAACCTGTGGGTGAGGCTCAAACAGGTTCAAAGAATGGGACAGCACCGGCTTGCCGCCTAACTGCAGGTACTGTTTATGTACAGAAGTCCCCATGCGCCGGCCAAGACCTGCCGCTGGGATAAGAACAATTACACTCATGGATGGTTCCTACCAAAGAAGCCGGAAACAATAAACGACCAGGCTTAAACAGCCTGGTCGTTAAAAACCTGGTTATAGCGAATGGCTTAGCTGTCTGTCTGACTTGGCGAATCGTAGCGAGAAATTAGCTGTTCGAAATCAGATTTTCGGACAGCCTCCTAGTTCTGAAAAACACCCTCGACACGACTACAGATCTGATCCTCTTCAACCCCTTCGGCAAAAGCGACTTCCTTGACCACCAGCCGACGGGCCAGCTCCAAGACCTTCTTTTCGCCGTAGGATAGCTCCTTGTTAACAGCGATCAAATACAACTCGCGCAGAACGGCTGCAACTTCCAACAAGTTCCCCGATTTGATTTTTTCGGTGTATTCGCGCTGCCGCCGACTCCAGGAAGAGAGGGTTCCAACAAGCGCATCTGTATTCTGCAAGATATCGTACACCTGCTGCACATTGTCTTTATCGACCAAACTACGCATTCCGACCTGTTTAGCATTTGCCGTTGGAACCATGATCGTCATATCACTGTCACAAATGCGCAGCACATAAAAATCATGTACCTCACCGGAAAACTCCTTGGTCTCAATGGCTTCGATAATTCCGACTCCTTGAGCAGGATAAACCGCCTTATCTCCCACACTAAACAACATTGGGTACACCCTCACAACTGTGCTTACATTACAATCCAAGGCTGGCAACAAACCGTTTTAACCGGTGAAGAACCCGACTCTTCGCCCCGCTCCTTTCAATTGCAACAGTTTAACAGAATACACCACAACTCAAATAACGTCAAGGCCGCGACCATTATTAGCCGTTTTCTACTAGCATCGATGAAATTGATATGTTAGCCTGTTAAACTTTTCACGGGAGATACCGACATGGAAATGGGTCCGGGGAAAATCCTACTGCTTCTCTTCTGCAGCCTCCACTTCACCACAATCAGCTATGCGCAGGACCTCGGTTTTGCCGACGCCCTCTATGCCGAAGGCGATTATTATCGCGCCGTTACGGAATATAAACGATTTCTGCACGAAAATCCGACAGCGAATCAGCTGCCGCGGGTCAAACTTAATATTGCCCGCTGTTACCTCTATGCAGAGCGCTGGGAGCAGGCAGAACAGTCGCTGGAGCTCCTTAAAACGTCCTTTCCGACCACAACCGAACAGGATTATGCCTCCCTACTTTACGCCGAAATACCATACAGACAAGGCAATTACTCCCTTACATCTCAAAGAGCACACGGCCTAAACCTTTCGCCACAGCTGTTGAGCCACCAGCAGAACCTCCGTCTGTGGGCTCTCGCCCAGCAGGGTCGCTACAATGAAGCATCAAACTTAATCAAACAACAGCCAGAGCTCAGCCCGTTAACCCCTCGGGAGATCACCACCCTGCAACAGCTCCCCCTGAAGTCTCCCCGCCTGGCAGGAACACTGTCTGCAGTGCTTCCCGGTGCAGGCCAACTCTATGCCGGACGCTACCGCGAAGCGGGCATGTCACTGGCACTCAATGCCGCTTTTCTGTGCGGCGGACTGCAAGCTATCGATACCGGCAATGAGATCCTCGGTGGAATCCTGCTGTTTTTCGAAGCGGGATGGTACGGCGGCAACATCTACAATGCCATGAACAGCACCCACAAATACAATCGCCACCTTCAGCAGAGCGCCCTGCAACAGCTCACGGAAAAGTATCAATTTTCTCTATTGCTCGATGACCGTTCAACAATCCTGCAACTCAAGGGCTCTCTCGACTGACGATGGACATCTCTTAGCCGCTGTTGCTATAGTATGAGCGTCTTATCATCACGATCTACTTTTTACTATGAGGACACGATGTCTATTGCCATCATCGGCGCTGGTGCACTCGGACTGTACTATGGAGCCATGTTGCAGCGTAGCGGTCAACAGCTTCACTACCTGCTGCGTCGCGATCTTCAAGCCATTAAAGAGAATGGCCTGCACATCACTTCACCAGCGGGGAATTTTCACCTTCGCCAAGTCAACGGTTACGCAGATGTCACTGAGATGCCGAAGGTTGACCTGGTCATTGTCGGCCTGAAAACATTTGCCAACGACCAGCTTGAACCGCTGATCCGCCCGCTGCTCCACGACAGCACCGCGATATTGACCCTGCAAAACGGCTTGGGCAATGAAGAACGTCTTGCCGAATTATTTGGTGCCGAACGAATTCTCGGCGGCGTCGCATTCCTGTGCTCTAACCGCGGCGAGCCCGGCTTCGTCCACCACCTGTCTCAAGGGATGATTCGCCTCGGCGAGTTCAATGGTGGACTGTCACCCCGCTCTGAACGGATCGCCACGTTATTCAATCGTGCCGGGGTGGACTGCGAAGCCATTGCCGACCTGAAAAAAACCCGCTGGGAAAAACTGGTATGGAACATACCATTCAACGGCTTATGTGCCCTGACGGACCACACCACCGATCTGCTGTTAAACCATCCGCCAACCCGACAGCTGGTTCAAACCCTCATGAATGAAGTGGTCGCCGGAGCCAATGCACAGGGGCTCAGCAGCCCCATTGATGCTGCTAAATTCAGTGCCCAGTTGATTCAGATGACCGAACCGATGAACGACTATCGCCCCAGTATGATGATCGACCGACAACAGGGACGCCCTCTTGAGCTTGACGCCATTTACGCGATTCCCCTTGACCATGCAGCACAACACGGGGTTAATATGCCCCAGATTTCAATGCTATTCAGCCTGCTCTCTCTTGGAGAACTCGACAAAGGAGCTTGATATGCCCCGCTTCATCAACCGATGTCTTTACCTGCTACTGTTAATACCGCTATTACCCCTGTCCTGCTGGGCCCAGAACAACGCCACCCATACCGCGTATAATATGTGGTATGAACGTCCGACAAAAATGTGGGCCATCAACTACAAACGCGGAACGCTACTGCCCGTCGGCACCAAGGTGCGCAACATCTCTGTCCACCATGAGGCGAACCAGCCCCACCAATACATCAGCTTCGAGCGTGTCAACGACGGCAAAAACTTTCGTGTCTATTTCCGCCGTAAATTCCATCCCGGCAAAACCGTCGAAGACTACCGAAAACTGATGTTCAGCAATAAAACTTTTGCCCAGCAAACCCGTTCGCTGACAACACCAGAGATTAACGCCATTCAGCGTGGCGTTCTGGTGCCGAGGATGAGCAAAAAAGCCGCCATCCTCTCTTACGGCATCCCACCTCAACATCGTACCCCCAGCCTCAACAGCAATGTCTGGCGTTACTGGACCAGTCGCATGATGTCAAAAAATATCTGCTTTGACAGGCAGGGAAAGACAACCCACTGCAAAGGGAATGAAACGCTCTGAGGCTAATGATCTATCCTGAAACATCAAGGCGGCTTCATCGATGATGAAGCCGCCTTGATGCTTTTTCTGATTGTGTGACCGTACGGTTTACTATCTAAATCTGATAATCCGCTACCTGATCACGCGGCATCGGCGCAACCTTCAGAACCTGCTCCTCGCTGCCGTTAATGACCAGCACCTCAATCTCGACTTCATTACGCCCCTTGCCGTAACTGGCAACGATACCGGCGGCAACCTTCAAATCGTCACCCTGCGGTTTACCACTGACTACACCGAGGGGGCCGGAAAAATTGAGGCACCGCAACAGGCAGCCGGCCATACCAGCAGTGGTGGCGACAACACGCTTCAGCGACTCGTTGGTGGACTGGTTACGACCCAGGGTCAACTTTGAGTCGGCAGATAAACGAAAAGGGCGGCCATACTTCAGCAGTTCAACATCGGTCACGTTGCATTGCGGCTGGTACTCAAACAGATCCTTAAGGCGACCGGAAAATGAACTCTCCGTCAACGGACAACCGCCCCCCGAGGAAGGATAATCCGTCACGCCAAGCTCCTTGGCCAGCTGCTCCTGAGGTTTACGCGATCGTCCCTGAATAGCCTTCAACTGGTCACGATCCACCAGCCCCTGCTCTTCCATCGGCGTGATCGGCAGCAATTGAGCACTCAACGGCCGCAAAATCCGTCCGGCATAACCGGAGGCTTTATTGACCAACATCAGTGCGGTATTAACCTGGCTTTTCGGTCGCTGGCCCAGCACTTCACCGGAGAACAGAAAGTCATAGCCCCGCTCCTCCATCACCCGCCCGGCGACCTCAAACATCTGGGCATGGCAGTCGATACAGGGGTTCATGTTCTTGCCGTAACCATAGCGCGGGTGTTTCAACATCTCCAGATGCTCGGCGCTAATATCCATCACCTGCAACGGCAGACCATAGCGTTCAGCGGTCTGCTTGGCGTTTTCAGCATTAAAAAACGGCGAGACAAAACAGATACAGTGAACCTCAATCCCCTGCTGGCGTAGCAACAGGGCTGCAAGGATGCTGTCCAAACCTCCGGAAAAAATTCCTAGTGCTTTTGTCATTAAACCTGTGTTCCTGTTAAAGAATAAAGAAGCAGGCTGACCGACTGTCAACCTGCTTGAGTTACATAAATACGATTCCAGTAGCGCGTTAGTGCTTATGGCACTTTTTACAATTACCCTTGGCAGCAAACGCACGCTGGCCATTATGGCAAATTCCGCACTGCCGGCCGGCATAAATATTTTCCATGGTAATTGTCACCGTGCCCTGCTTCATCTGCGGAAAGGTTCCGGCATTGTGACATTCGCGACAACCCTTTTTCGCTACGCTATTGTGTAATGTTCCATCAAAGGTTACGACACCCATTTTTGCCTTGTCAAAGGTCAACGATTTCCCTTTGGGCACGGCCAGAGCCGTCGTCGACCAACACGCAACACACATCAACAGCAGTAAAAATATGACAGATCGTTTCATCGACGTTCTCCATCTCCTGCCATCACCCGCGGTTATTCAGGCAAGCACTCGGCAATTAATTGCAATACATGGGATACCCGCTGCGGCAACCCGGCATGCTGAATCGAATCCTGCAATTGCATCATGCAACCAGGACAGGCTGAGGCCACCACATCGGCCTGACTGGCGGCAATACCATCAGCCTTACGTGAGCCGATCTTACGACTGGTATCGTAATGATAAACAGAGAAGGTACCACCCAAACCACAGCAGCGATCCGCCCCCTCCATCTCGACAAATTCAACACCGGGCAAAGCGCGCAGCAACGCTCGCGGCTCGGCGGTAATACCCTGGGTACGCAGGTGGCAGGGATCATGATAGGTCACGCGCAACGTTTCGCCTTTATAATCTTTATGATTCAGTTGTTGTAGCTTTTCCACCAGACCATTGTCGACCAGAAATTTGAGAACATCAACCACCTTGTCGCCCAGTACCGCATAATCGCCACCCATATCACGGTAGTGCTTACCGATGCCGGCATGACAGGAGGCGCAGGCGGTGACCACCACCTCAGCCTTGTCGGCAGCAAAGGCATCGACATTGGCATCGGCCAACAGATCAACGGTTTCTTCATCACCGGCAGCCAACGCCGGCAGCCCGCAGCAGCCCTGCGCTTGCGGTATCTGCAGCGGAAAGCCCATGAAGCGCATCACCTTGACCAGCGCCTCGCCAACCTCCGGGTATGTATAATTGATCATACAACCGGTAAAAAACGCAACCAGTGGTTTATCGTCATCACCAGGGATAAGCTCTGGATAACGGGAACGAAATGGCTGATCAGAGAACTCTGGGATTGCGCGATCCTGACTGATGAACGGCACCGGAAAACGCAAGCGCAGGCCACTGTGATCGGGAATCTTCTTGAACAGAAATGGGCCAAAGAACTGCCCACCCTTAACCAGCGTTTCCATCAGTTTCGGCCGCTTGATCACCCCGGTCAGCACCTTGCCAAAGGTGGTCAAGCCCTGGCGCTCGGCGATCTCTCGCCGCGCCGCCATCACAATCTCGTCCGTCGGCACCAGGTTGGGGCACTTGTCATAACAGGAGCCACACAGCAGGCACTGGGACATATCGAGGACAAAACGATCATTGAGGGGCAAGTCCTTGTCCAGCAGCGCCTCGGCAATGGCCACCTTACCGCGAGCCACCGTCGATTCCCTTTTCAAGGTCTTGTAGACCGCGCACTGAGCCTGGCAGGCACCGCACTTGACACACTTATCGATCTCCTGACGGAAATCTTCGAGTTTTTTATGATTACTCATCAGTTTGCCTGCTTCGCCTGTTCGATGGTCTCAAGATCTTCAAGCAAAATCTTACCAGGGTTCAAGACATTCTTTGGATCGAGAGCCTGTTTGATCGCTTTCATATAGGCCACGGCCGCCGGATCCAGCTCCATGGGGATATACGGCGCCTTTGTATTGCCGACACCGTGCTCACCACTCATGGTACCACCGAGCGCCAGCGCTCCGGCAAACACCTCTTTAATGGCTTTTTCCGCCCGTTCCGCCTGATCGGCCACCTTGCTGTCGATCATGATATTGACATGGATATTGCCGTCACCGGCATGGCCGAAGTTGACGATGGGAATATCATATTTCTGGGCGATGAGATCGACCTTGCGAATCATCTCCGGCACCTTGCTGCGTGGCACGCAGATATCTTCGTTAAACTTATCAGGATTGACATTGCGCAAGCTGGCCGATACCGACCGGCGCACCTTCCAGATATCTTCGCTTTCAGCCGCCGTTATCGCCACGCGGGTAGCAACAACCCCCAACGGCTGAACGATTTCCAGAATCCGCTTGGCCTGCTTTTCGATCAGATCCGCATCACCATCGACCTCGACAATCAACACCGCCTGCGCCTGCTCGGGCAACTCCATATCGGTGGCCTTACGCACACAGTCGATGGTCGCCGCGTCCATGAACTCCAGAGTGGTGGGGATGATCTTGCCACGAATAATCGCCGACACCGCCTGCGCGGCACCATCGATGGAGTTAAACATGATCAACATGGTCTTCTTGGCTTCAGGCAACGGCAACAACTTGATAATCAGCTCGGTGATGATCCCCAGCGTCCCCTCACTGCCCACCATCAGTTTGGTCAGATCGTAACCGACGACACCCTTCATGGTCGCGCCGCCGGTGCGGATGATATCCCCCTGCGGGGTCACCACCTGCAGACCGAGGATATAATCCTTGGTCACGCCATATTTCACACAGCGCGGCCCACCGGCACACTCGGCGGCATTGCCACCCAGGGTGCTAAATTTAAGTGACGCCGGATCGGGCGGATAAAACAATCCTACCTTCTCCACCGCCTGCTGGAATTGCTCGGTGACCACACCGGGTTGCACCGTCGCCACCAGATTGTCCTCATCGATCTCGATGATCCGATCCATGCGACTGGTAACCAGCACAACACCGCCCTTGGTCGGCAGGCTGCCGCCGGTAAAACCGCTACCGGCACCACGCGGAAACACCGGAATGTTTTCCACGTTGGCCATCTTCATGATCAAGCTAACCTGCTCGGCATTTTCAGGAAACACCACCGCATCGGGCAGAAAAGTCTGCTGGGTGGCATCGTAGGAATAGCACAGCATATCGGTGGAATCGGTGGTTACCTGTTCTGAACCGACAATATCTTCCAGTAAACGGATAACTCTTGGCGCCAACATCGTATTTAATCTCTTTCTCTTTGCTTAATCCCGAATCCATCGAAAACATAGATGGTCAGGACAAATAAAACCAGTGTTGTCATCTTTCGCTCATCTTAAGGGAGATCCCCCCAAGACGCAATTTAAAAGCATACGCTCTTTGTCGCCAATGATAAACCCCGGTTTGCACTGATTTTATACGAAACGATTCAAGTGCTATCCGCAGATTTAGCAGATAGATAAACCCGTCGGACAATGCTCGGCCTTGTTATGTTCATGATGAAATATCATCTATCAAGCTAAGCGGGCCGCAAAGGATCAGGCCCGCCCTCGCAGCTCGGGCAAATACGCGGTCGGCACTCTGAAACCATGGCACACCACAGTTGATTACTTTTGTTTCTAAAGCCATTTTTGCTTACTTTTTGGGGCTTGGCAAAAAGTACGTCGCCTGCGGGGCGATACCCGCGAACTTGATATGATTTTACAAAATCATTGTCGCAACGATCTTTGTGAGAAATGCGGGCGAACTAAACAATTCACAAACCAGAAAAAAACACGACAAGCCCACAGGAATAGTGTCTAATTCGAATAGATTTCTTCACCCCACCAACTTTTTAGAGAAAACTTTTTATGGCCCAGCGCAAAACCAAAAGTATTTTCAGCTGTTCCAATTGCGGCTACCAAAGCCCGAAATGGATGGGCAAATGCCCCGATTGTCAACAATGGAACAGCTTTATCGAGGAAACAGTAACCACAGGGCGGACAACGACAGGGCGTATGGCAACCGAACCGGCGGCCCAGGTACAACGTCTGCAAGAGATCTCCTCCAGCACCGAAAAACGGCAGCAATGCGGCATCTCCGAGCTGGATCGTGTCCTCGGCGGCGGCATTGTCCCCGGCTCGTTCACCTTGATCGGCGGCGATCCCGGCATCGGCAAATCAACGCTGCTACTACAGGCGGTTGCCCAACTGGGGCAAAAGAAAAAAGCGCTCTACGTCACCGCCGAAGAATCCTGCCTACAGGTCAAGTTGCGTGCGGAGCGTCTCAATGTCGAACCGCAACAACTCTACCTGTTGGCAGAAACTGCGCTGGAATCCATTTTGGATAAAGTCAGAAATCTCTCGCCCGACTTTCTGGTGATCGACTCCATCCAGACCATCTTTACCGCCCAAATCGAATCCGCCCCCGGCAGTGTCAGCCAGGTACGCGAATGTGCCGGACAACTGATGCGACTGGCCAAGCAGACTGGGCTACCGACCTTTATTGTCGGCCACGTCACCAAAGACGGCAGCATTGCCGGGCCACGGGTGTTGGAACACATGGTCGATACCGTGCTCTATTTTGAGGGTGACCCCGGCCATCCCTATCGTATTTTACGCGCGGTAAAAAACCGTTTCGGCTCCACCAACGAGATCGGCGTGTTTGAGATGAGCGATATCGGTCTGCGTGAAGTGAAAAATCCGTCGGAGATTTTTCTGGCCGAACGCGCTGAAGACTCCCCCGGCAGTGTCGTCATCACCTCGCTGGAGGGCAGTCGTCCGATTCTGGTCGAATTACAGGCCCTGGTTTCCAGCGCCCCCTATGGCACCGCCCGACGTACCGCCATGGGCATCGATCACAATCGTATTTCATTGCTGGTGGCCGTGCTGGAAAAAAAGGTGGGGATGTCACTACTCAGTCACGACATTTTCGTCAATGTCGCCGGTGGCGTCAAGATTGATGAACCGGCGGCGGATCTCGGCATCCTTGCCGCCCTGGCCTCCAGTCATCTCAACAAAACAGTACCACGGCGCACGGTGGTGTTTGGTGAGGTTGGTCTGGCCGGTGAGATTCGCGCCATCTCTCAGCCGGAACTGCGCATTGTCGAGGCTGCCCGCCTCGGCTTTGATCGCTGTATTCTGCCAGCCAGCAACAGTAAAAACATTGAAGCTCCGGCGTCGATCAAGCTGTTGCCCGTTCGAACAGCCCAAGAGGCGCTGGAACTGCTGTTTGATGGTGGATAAATTTTGCCATTAGATGTCGGAGCAATGTTGATTTTACGCCCCTGACTGATCAAAATGCCGCAGATCGCAACAACAGCTGCGAATCGCGAAGCGACGTAAGGCAGCCTGCAAGCTTTTTGTTGCTACGCAGCACAACGGTTGTCTTGTCGGAAACAGACACATCATCTCACCACCTCAATACTACAGAGATAAAGAAGCCGATTTTTGCTTCCTTTTTGGCGGCTTGCAAAAAGGATGTCGCCTGCCGGGGCGAGTCCCGGACTTCTTCCGACACTGTTGCCATTGGGCACTGAAATGTCGAAAAAGCATTTAAGAACAAAGTCAAGTTCGCGGGACTCGACCCGCAACCGACCCGCTTTCTTTATTGGCCCCAAAGAAAGTGGGCAAAGAAATCGCCTAAAACCCGCTTCGCGTGAATTTCTGTTTGAACATGCGATGAGTCTGTTTCCGTTATGCGTAAATTTGGTGGACAGTCAGCCTCAAGACTGACTGAGTTCCTTTTTTTCACTGCGTTGGCGTCAGGAATATTTGGTTGCGTGGGTGATGTTCTCATAATTCCGGTGGCACCGTTATGCGACACCCTGTTGGTGCAAGGGAATGAATGCATGTCTTGACAAACATGTTCAATCAAAACACCGCTGATTTGCAACAATAGCTGCGAATCGCGAAGCGACGTAAGGCAGCCTGCAAGTTTTTTTGTTGCTACGCAGCACGACGGTTGTCTTGTCGGAAACAGACACATCATTTCACCACATCAATGCTACAGAAATAAAAAAGCCGATTTTTGCTTCCTTTTTGGCGGCTTGCAAAAAGGATGTCTCCTGCCGGGGCGAGTCCCGGACTTCTTCAGTCATCTGTTACCGTTAAGCATTGAACTGTCGTAAAACCCTTTAAGAGCAAAGGTCAAGATCGCGGGTTTCGTCCCGCAGCCGACGTACTTTTTGAAGGGCCACAAAAAAGTACGCAAAAAATGGCCTCAAAACCCGCTTCGCGTGAATTTCTGTTTAAACATACGATGAGTCGGTTTCCGTAATGCGTGAGTTTGGCGGCCAGTCGGACCTTAAGGCCGACTGAGTTGGCTCTTTTTCACTGCATAGGCGTCAGGAATATTTGATTGTATTGGTG
>JAGGYC010000046.1 GCA_021162745.1 Desulfuromonas sp.
GGCCAGACCGCTATCCTTCAGATGGCGCAGGTCGGCGAGGACGTTCTTGCTGCCGGGGAGGATCAGCGCATCGGGCTGGCCCAGCTCACTGAGATTGTGCACCACCCGCACATGGAGGTCGGGTTCGATGCTCAGGGCATCAAAGTCGGTAAAGTTGGAGATATGCGGCAAGTCGAGTACGGCGATATCGATCCGATCAGCCGGGGCCGGGCCCTGATGGATACCGCCCTCTTTAAACGACACCGAGTCCTCTTCCGGCAGGCCGAGCCCTTGCAGGTACGGGACCGTCCCCAGCACCGGGCGACCGGTGTGGCGGTAGGTGTAGTCCATGGCATTACCGAGCAGGCTGGCATCGCCGCGGAAACAGTTGATGACAAAGCCGGCCACTTGGGCGCGTTCCGCTTCGTTGAGCACCTCCATGGTGCCGACAAAGGAGGCAAACACGCCGCCGCGGTCGATATCACCGACCAACAGCACCGGCGCTTCGGCGTAGCGGGCCATGTTCATGTTGACGATATCGCCTGCTTTGAGATTGACCTCGGCCGGGCTGCCGGCACCCTCCAGCACCATTACCTCATGCTCGCTGGACAGCTCATCGTAGGTTTGTTTGACGGTTTCGAAGATGTTCTGCCGCTGCCCGGCATAGGCGCGAAAATGCATGTTGCCGATCGCCTTGCCGCGGACAATGATCTGTGAGCCGGTATCGCTGTTGGGTTTTAGCAGCACCGGGTTCATCCGCACATCGGCATCAAGGCGACTGGCTTGGGCCTGAACCACCTGGGCGCGGCCCATCTCGCCACCGTTGGGGGTGACGAAAGAGTTGAGCGACATGTTTTGCGCCTTGAATGGCGCGACGTCGTAGCCATCCTGATACAAGATGCGGCACAGAGCGGCAGTCAACACGCTCTTACCGGCATTGGAACTGGTACCCTGAAACATGATGGCTGGGGTCTTCTTGCGCTGCGGTGCCACCTGCTTCGGGCAGAGGATCTCTTTTAACACCCGACACAGCTGTTGTTGTTCAGCTTCGGTGCGTACGGCGACGCGGAAGTGGTTGTCGTCGAGGTTGTGAAAGTTAGCGCAGACGCGGATGGCGATCCCATGCTGTAAGGTCTTCTCCGCCAGTTGCCGGGCGTCGAGGGTGGAATGTTGCAAGCGGACGAGGAGGAAGTTGGCTTCGCCGGGGTAAACGGTGAGACCGGGCAGCCCCGTTAAGGCGTGCTGCAACTGCTCGCGCTGGCGATCGACAAACGCACGGCTGCGTTGCAGGTATTCTTGATCCTGTATCGCTTGGCTGCCGACCAGCTGGGCCAGGGTGTTGACCGTCCAGTTGGGCAGTTGCCGCCGCACTCGGGCGACGATCTCGGCACTGGCGATGGCGTAGCCGAGGCGCAGGCCGGGGATGGCGTAGGCCTTGGTCAGTGACTGGATGATGATGACGTTGTCCGGGCGGTCGATGCGCAGGCTTTGACTGCCGTCGGTAAAATCGATGAACGATTCGTCGACAATAAACAGCGTCTGTGGATGTTGCCGGGCCATCAGTCGTAACGGCTGGACGGCCAGGGTGTAGCCGGTGGGGTTATTCGGCTGGCCGAGTAGTACCAGTTGATCTGGTTGCAGCGCTACGCTGAGTTGCAGCAGGTTGAGGCGGAACTGATCCTCCTCGTGCAACGGCAGCAGGGTGACCTCTAAACCGTTGAGCAGCGCCGGATCTTCATAGTCGGCGTAGGAGGGCACCGGGATCAGGGCGCGTTTCTTGCCCAGCACCCGCGGCAGCAGATGGAGCAGTTCGGTGGCGCCGTTGCCGACCAGGATCTGTTCCGGCGGCACATCGTTCTGTTTAGCCAGGGCAGCGACCAGCTCGCGGCAGTCCGGGTCGGGGTAGTGGACCAGATCACTGATGTGAGCACTGATCAGCGGCCGCAGCCATTCCGGCGGGCCGAGGGGATTGATGTTGGCGGAAAAATCGATCAGCTTATCCCTGTTTATCCCCGAACGTTGACTCAACTGGCTCAGATTGCCACCATGATGGTGACGCTGGGGCAGTGTTGCTGAACCTATGTTTGAAATTGTCGCTGTACTCATACCAGAACTCCTTGTTGCAGGCACACCAGAGCGGTGAGCACGGGGATCAATTCCACCAGTTCGCAGGCGGCCCCGAGGGTGTCGCCGGTTAAACCACCAATCTTGCCGTGGCAGTAGCGGGCAAACAGCGCCGTCGCCAGCAGGCTCATCACGGCAATCCACAGCCCGGACCAGCCGAGCAGCAGCATTGCCACCAACGCCAGCAGCGCAAAGGCCAGCATCCCCTGCCAGGGGCGGCTGTCGCTGTGGGTGAGGGTGGCCAGACCGCCGCCACTGCGTGCATAGGGCAGGCTGACGGTTTTCACCACCAGTGCCATGCGACCGGCCAGTGGCATCAGCAGGATCACCGGGATTCGCCACGCTTCGGGCAGCGAGGCCAGGGCCGAAAACTTGAGCAACAGCAGGGCGGTAATGGTCAGGGCGCCCATCGGTCCGACGCAGCTGTCTTTCATGACCTCCAGCATCCGTTCCTTGCCGCGCGAGCTCATAAAAGCATCGGCGCTGTCGGCCACACCGTCGAGGTGCAAACCGCCGGAGATGGCGATCATGGCGATCACCAGCAGAGCGCTGGGCACCAGGGTGCCGGGCAGCAGCCGGCACAGCAGGCTATCGAGGGTTGCCATCACACCACCGATCAGCAGCCCCACCGCCGGGAACCAGTTCAGGCTGCGGGCGATGGCGCGTTCGTCTCCGCACCAGCTGTGGGGCACACGCAGGATGGTGAGGAAGCTTAGGGCGGCGAAAAATGGTTTCATGGTTACTCTCGATTACGTGGTTAATAATTTTTCTGCGTCGTGTTCTATCGTGCTTGTTTCTTCAAGGGTGGGCATTGCCCACCTTTTTGATGGTGCAAAAAGTAGGGCGACGTCCGGGGGCGCAACCCCGAGTTGCTTCAGCCCCTGTTATCGTTTGGCTAGCTATCAATGTAGATCACAACCTTAGAAACAAGTTCGCGGGTTTCGTCCCGCAGCCGACACCCTTTCTTTGCAAAGCCCCAAAGAAAGGGTGCAAAGAAATGGCTTTGAAAACCAATGTAACTATCAATGGTGCTGATTGTTTCAGTGTACTAACTGCTTCACCAACCGAGCTGCGAAGCGGGTCTGATCCCTTGCGGCCCGATAACTTGGTAGATGATATTTCATCATGAGCATTTAAAAGCTTTATGCCGCCCCGGATCATTGCTGATCCGGGGCGGCAATTTCAGGCTTTACAGCTTGTCGCCGGCCAGGTCTTCCTTAAATATCTTGGTCGAACCGTTGGCGGCGCAGAACTCGCCACACATGGTGCAGGTTTTTTCGTCTTCCGGTACGCGGGAATCACGAATCGCCCTGGCCTCTTCGGGGATCAGCGCCAGCTCGAATTGCTTGTCCCATTCGAGATCACGGCGGGCTTTACTCATCTGCTTGTCACGCTCGCGCCCTTTTTCGGGGTACTTGTTCATGTCGCCGATGTAGGTAGCAACGCGGGCGGCGTGGACGCCCATGCGTACATCATCTTCGTTAGGCAGGGCCAGGTGCTCGGCCGGGGTGATGTAGCAGATCAGGTCGGCGCCGTAACGGGCCGATTGCGCCGAACCGATGGCGGAGCTGATGTGGTCGAAACCGGGGACGACGTCGGTGGAGATGGGACCGAGCATGTAGTAGGGGGCTTCGTTGCTCATCCGCTTCTGGATGAGGATGTTGGCTTCCACCTCGTCCAGTGGCATGTGACCAGGGCCTTCGACCAGCATCTGACAACCCATCTCGCGGCCGAGTTGGGCCAGTTCGCAGTTGATGATCAATTCCTGCATCTGGGCGCGGTCATGGCTGTCGTGGATGGCACCGGCGCGCAGGCCGTTACCCAGCGACAGGCAGACATCGTATTTCTTCAGGATACCGATAACGCGGTCGAAGTGCTCATAGAGCGGGTTCTCTTTGTTGTTCTTCTCCATCCACGACACCATGGTGGTACCGCCTTTGGAAACCAGACCACCGTAACGGTAGTTCTGCTTGCGCAAACGTTCGATGGTGTAGCGGTTGATACCGCAGTGGACGGCCATGAAAGCCAGACCGTCGTCACACTGTTTTTCGATCAGGTCGAACAGCTCTTCGGGGTCGAGTTTGTCGGCACTGCCGCGTTTTTTGGCCGCATCACAGAATGCCTGATAGAGGGGGACGTTGCCCACCGGTACATCGACAGCGCCGATCACTTCACGGCGTACCTTGTCGAGGTTGCCGCCTACCGACAGTTCCATCAGGGTATCGGTGCCGGCTTCCTGAGCGATCTTGGCTTTGCGCACTTCGGCCTCGTAGTCGATGATGTCCGACGACGTACCGATGGAGGCGTTGACCTTGGTGCGCAGTCCCTTGCCGATGCCGACGGCCCTGGGCTTGCTGTTGGTATTGTAAGGGATAACGATCTTACCGGCGGCAACCATGTCGCGGATATATTCAGGGCTGTGGTCTTCCGCTTTGGCAACGGCTTCCATCTGTGGGCTGATCGTCCCTTTAACGGCTTGTTCAACTTGAGTCAACATGTGGGTGGTTCTCCTTTTGACGTGTGGATAGTCGGATTGAAATGTTTCGTTTAAATTTCTTTGGGTTGGCTAACGGCTGCTTCTTCGAACGTGGCGACTTCGGTGAGGATAGCAACGGCCGCTTCAACAAGGTTCATGGCGATGGCACCACCGGTGCCTTCGCCGAGGCGTAAGTCAAGGTCGAGTAATGGTTGTTTGCCCAGACACTCCAGGGCAATGCGATGCCCCTGCTCGACACTACAGTGGCCGGCGATCATATATTCGACGCTGGCCGGGGACAGACTGGCGGCAATCAAGGCGCCAGCGGTGGAGATGATGCCGTCGATCATCACCGGTTTGTGCTGGGCGGCAGCGCCAAGGATCAGTCCGGCAATGGCGCCGATCTCAAAGCCGCCGACCTTGGCCAGCACGTCGATGCCGTCGCGGGGGTCGGGCTGGTTGAGGGCCAGGGCTTTTTCCAGCGTCGCCACCTTGGCGTTCAACGCCTCATCGTCGAGGCCGGTACCGCGACCGGTGACATCGGCGATGCTGCGATCACACAATGTGGCGATGATGGCGCTCGATGGACTGGTGTTGCCGATCCCCATGTCGCCGGTGCCGAACAAATCCGTACTGTCGGCCAACTGCTCGGCCACTTCAATCCCTGCTTCGATGGATTGAATGGCCTGCTCGCGGCTCATGGCCGGACCTTCGGCAAAGTTTGCCGTGCCCAGCGCTACCTTTTTGGAGATGATCTTGTCGCTCTTTGCCAGCTCACTCAGATCACCGGCGACCCCGGCATCGACCACCGTCACCTGGGCGCCCACCTGACGGGCCAGAGCGTTGATGCTGGCCGCTTCGTTGACGAAGTTGCGCACCATCTCCATGGTGACTGCCTGGGGGAATTTGCTCACCCCGGCGGCGACAATGCCGTGATCACCGGCCATCACCGCAATCGACTTGCGTTTGATATTGGGCTGCATGCTGCTGGTGATGGCGGCCAGATCCTCAGCCAGGTTCATCATCCGGCCCAGAGCCCAGTGGGGGATCGCCAGCTGATCCAGCCGTTGGCGCGCGGTCTGACGCATCTTTGCATTCGTCGGGGTGATCGCGCTTAGGGTCGTCGTTAGCAAATGTTGTTCAGGCAAGGTCATGGAGGGTTCTCTCCTTCAATGTAAGGGGCAGGCCGGAAACCATGAACACCGCTTCGTCGGCCAGTGTGGCCAGGGTCTGGTTGCAGCGTCCGACCAGATCGCGATACAGGCGCGAGGTGGCATCGGCCGGAACCAGCCCCATACCGAGTTCGTTGGTGACAAAGATCACCGTCCGTTCACCCAGGCGGCTGGCATTCGCTACCTCCAGGCATAGCCCTAAGATCTGTTGTTCGTTAACCGTCTGTTGTTGTTGTTCCGCCTGATAGAGCACATTGTTGATCCACAGCGTCAGGCAGTCGACCAGCACTACGGCGCTGTCGGCGGTGTCTCGCAACGCCTGCGCCAGCTGCAGCGGCTCTTCGACGGTGATCCAGCCCTGGCCGTCGCGCTGACGGCGATGGAGAGCAATGCGCGCATCCATCTCATCGTCGATCACCGGACAGGTGGCAATGTAGCTGCGCTTGCCCGTCAAGGCTTTGGCGCGCTGCTCGGCATAGCGGCTCTTGCCGCTACGGCTGCCGCC
>JAGGYC010000149.1 GCA_021162745.1 Desulfuromonas sp.
ATGGCTAACCTCCGCAAATAGTGTGGTAACTGCTTGCGTAGGTTACACCTGAGTCTTGTTTTTGTCTCAAATGTAATCGCCCGCATTTACCGGTTGCGAGGTTATGCACTTACTATACGAATTCAGGTAATTTTATTGCACGGTTTTATCAAGAAAACTAAAACAACGCCGGATAGCGATCTGAAATTAGCCAAACGTAGAAAAAAGGCAATTGTCTGAAATTACATAAACACGGTGCAGCGTTGGGGCTATGAATAAAATGGCAGAAGAAAATAAAAATATCGGTAGTGATTTCGATGATTTTCTACAAGAGGAATCTATTCTTGAAGATGTCGAAATTATCGCGCTTAAAAGGGTTATATCGTATCAGATTGAGTTGGTTATGAAGGAGAATCATATCCCGAAATCTGTAATGGCGAAAAAGATGTGTACCAGCCGTTCCTCGTTGGATCGTCTGCTGGATCCTGAAAATGTTTCTGTAACGTTGCAGACTCTTGGCAAGGCGGCAAAAGTGTTGGGGCGCAAGCTGACAGTCTCTTTGGCTTAAAAACAAGCTCAACAGCAATTTCGCGCCAAGCCGCAAAGCGTGTCAAGAAGGTCAAAGGCGGTTTCGCGCAGAGAACGCTGAGAGTGCAGGGAAGATCAAGGTCACAGTCGTGTTTTTTGATTTAGGTCTTAACCCTGGGTTTCTGTTTTAGGTTTTGTTCTTCTCCGCGATCTCTGCGTCTTGAGTGAGCGAAGAGAACGGGCGCGAGGATGGGTTTGAGGGGATAGGGTGATAAAATGAATACACAAGAACTGATAAAAAAGGCCGTTTCGTTGCCCGTTGAAGAACGCACCTTGGTCGTGGACTCATTGCTTCGCAGCTTGAATCAGCCGGAATCAGAAATTGACAAAAAATGGGCAATTGCCGCCAAACGCCGGTTGTCGGAACTGAGATCGGGTGCAGTTGAACCCATCCCCGGGCAAGACGTGTTCAATAAGATATGGAAAAGGTTTGAAAAGTGAAATTTTCATTCCATCCTGAAACTGAAGACGAGTTTAATAAGGCTATTGATTATTACGAGAGAGCGGGCGTGAGGATGGTTTTAAGGTAGTTTGCAGGTTGGGTAGAGCAACACGAAACCCAACGGTTTTCCGATGTGTTACAATGCGGTATGGAGGAAAAAATGACCGATGAAAAAAACGAAATACCGCGTGTCCAACCGACATCGGAAAAGCTGCCGATAAACAAGGAAACGCTGGATATTATTGTCGCCAATATTATCCCGTCGTCCAAATACTTTGAAACACGGTTCGACTATCTCGAACATCGCGTTATCCGTATTGAAGAAGAAGTGAAAGTTTTTCGCACCGATATGGATAGACGCCTTGACGGCATGAATCGCGATGCTGACCGGCGTTTTGACGAAATGAAAGAGGACACCGCTAACCGTTTCGAGCAGGTGGACAGACGCCTTGACGAAATGAAAGAGGACAACTACAGGCGTTTCGAGCAGGTGGATAAACGCTTTGAGCAGGTGGATAAACGCTTTGAGCAGGTGGATAAACGCTTTGAGCAGATGATTCAGTCGATTGATCGTTTGTCGGATAACTTGCAGGATCGTGACAAGGATCAGCGTGGTTTTACGATGCGGATGTTCAGCATCTCAATTGTTATCTCATTTGTCGGGGTGCTGGGTGTTGCTTTGAAACTGTTTGGAGTTTAGGGTGGGCACTGCCCACCGGTTGTGAAGCCGGCGTTAACGGCAAGGTCAAAAGCAATCTCGCGCCAAGCCGCAAAGTATGCCAAGAAGGTCAAGATCAAAATCTAGTTCTTTTGGTTGCGGCCTTAACCCTGAATTCAAGGTTTTTGACTTACCCTTTGCGACCTTGGCGTCTTGAGTGAGCGAAGAGAACGGGCGCGAGAATGATGTTGTTGATTTTGTCTTTTTGATTTGGGAGTCGAGATGGACAGAGATCAGGTTTTACAAAAACTTTCAGTACATCTGGGGGAAATTAAGCACCGTTTCTCTGTTGAGAGTTTATCTGTTTTTGGTTCTATGGCCCGTGACGAAGCGGGTCCGGATAGTGATCTGGATATCTTGATTGTTTACAAGGAAACACCCGGGATTTTTGCTTTTTTAGAGTTGAAAGACTATTTAGAAAAGACTGTTAATCGTCCTGTTGATCTGGTTACCGACAAGGCTCTGAAGGAACAATTACGTGATAGCATTATGCAGGAGGCAGTCCGTGTCAGCTAGAACCTGGGAGTTCCGAATCCAGGACATTCTCGAAGCTTTGACGCGGATTGAGTCATATGTCCGCAGTATAACTTATGAGCAATGGGTAAATGACGACAAAACTGTTGATGCCGTTATCCGCAATTTGGAAATTATTGGTGAGGCCAGCAATCATATCCCCCAAGCCATTCAGAATGCTTATTCTGATATCCCGTGGGAGCAGATGCGAGGCATGAGAAATCTGCTGATTCATGAATATTTTGGTGTGGATATTGAGATTATCTGGAAAACAGTTGTTAATGATTTGCCGGGGCTTAGAAAGCAGCTTGAAAATGTCGATAGAAATGAATCGGACAACGCTTGATTTTTAAGTTTTTGACTTTGTTCCTCTCCGCGATCTCTGCGTCTTGAGTGAACGAAGAGAACGGGCGCGAGGCCGGTTTTGAGGTTTTGAACTTATCCGCATTTATCCCTGTAAAAACGGGTATGAGGTTTCCATGACAACTAACTCAATCTCCGCACAACTTGAAAAGAGCCTCTTGCTTTCAATTGATTACTATCAAGTGGTGTTGCAGTCCTTACTACAGATATCCCAGTCCCTTACATCAACAGACTCAGCGTTTAAAGAAATGGTTCAAAAAATGAACGTGCAGCAGACCCAGGCGCAGCAGCATGACGAGGAATTGATTGTCCTGTTGCGTAAGGCGAATCCGGCTGTGGTTGACCATCCGTTGTATGTTAAACGCACCGCTTTGATTACCGAAATTCTTGAATTGAATCATTTGCTTTTGCCAAAGATTAATGGCATGATGGCGCTCATTTCCCATGAACTTTCAGGGCTTAAAAATGGTCGTATTGTTCTGGGGGGATATAAGCAGGTTGAGCGTAAGCAGGGACGTATTGTCAAATCCAGTGCGTGATTGCCATCGTGTTGATTAACTTTTTACTATTCGCTGAATAAGCTGGAGCCTGTTGTGGCAGACTTTGCGCTGTTTAAATATCTGGAAAAACCGACCCTGCTGCGGGCGTATTTGCTGTTGGGGGATGAAACGAAGGTTCGTCTTGAAGCGGTGGCGCGGATTATCGCTCAGCCCTACCTGGAGGTTAAATTTCGTCCGGGTGAGTTGCCGATGGATAAGGTGCGTGCCGGTGGCAAGATGTTACTGTCCCTTGATACGCGTGCCGGTACAGTTTCCATGTACGCTCATATCGATGAGATTGTCAGCCCGCGGGTATTGCGTTTGTTGGGCGCGGAATCATTCGCCTTTGCCCAGCAGCGTGAGTATTTCCGGGTGAATACATCGATTAAGGTTGTCTACGCCAAGGAGACGTTATCTTCAAATCCGTCGCCCAAGGTGCCAACGGCGACTATTAATCTCAGTGGTAATGGTGTTCTGATCTCTGTGGAAGAGAAGTTGGCTGTCGGTGATCTCTTTGAGGTTGAGTTTCATCTGCCGGATGCCAATAGCGTGGTTACCTGTAGAAGCATGATCGTTCGTGTCGATGAAAAACTGCGTGGCGGTTATGAGGTGGCGATGAAATTCCATGCGATTGAGCCGGAAGATCTTGATCGTCTGATCTCTTTTTGTCTGGCTGAGCAGCGTCGTCTGTTACGAACCAAGGTGCAGATTGTCGGGTTCTAAATCGTTTTTTTAGTCGAAAAACTCAGTTGCTAAAACGCCGTACAAGCATTGCTTGTGCGGCGTTTTGTTGTTTAACCGGCAATCACGCTATTGTTGTCAAACACTGTCGTTGGCGGGGGGGTGTAGATTTCACTGCGGTTTCGTCCATTCTGCTTGGCGAAGTAAAGGGCCTTGTCGGCCTGGTCGAGCAGTTCTCGCGGTGTTGTCGGCAATGTCTTTTTGGCACTGCTGATGCCGATACTGACGGTCAACTCATGTTGTAGCTGGCTGAGACCTTGACCGGCTTTTGTGATCCGTTTGTGTAAGCGTCGGGCAAGGATATACGCAAATGGTGTTGGTGTCTCCGGGAGGATTATTGTGAATTCTTCACCACCGTAGCGGCACAGGACGTCAGATGCACGCAGAAAGTCTTTGAGGGTGTGTGAGACAAGTTGCAGGACTTGGTCGCCGCAGGCATGACCGTAGCTGTCGTTGATCCGCTTAAAGTGATCGAGGTCGAGCATCAGCAGGGAAAATGATTTGCCGCTGCGCTGGCAACGGGACAATTCGCTTTTGAGAGTGGCATCGAAATAGCTGCGATTATACAAACCGGTCAGCTCATCCGTCAGCGCCTGATGGGCCAGCTGCTTTTTGGCCTGATAGAGATCTTTTATCCGTTGATAGTTGCGTAGTTGCAATCGGATGCGTGCACTGATTTCATCAATTTCGGCATCGATGCCGATGCAGTCGTTGGCTCCTGTGTCGAAGGCATGGACTTTTTCGTGCAACTGGTCTCCGCAGGTTAGCGCGATCAATGGAATATGTTCGGATAGCGGATTACTGTCGAGGGCCCAGCGCCAATCAAATGATGGATCGACGGGACGATACATGTCACGAAACAGAATCGTCCACTGGTTATCTTCAATGGCGTGCTGGAGATCGTGGGGGGTATTACAGCTGATAATTTCGTCAAAGATGCCGGTGCGTTGCATTATTGTGGAAATTTGACGACGATGGGCGTCACAACGACAGGCGAGTAAGGCCTTATGTTTCATGGGTGCAGTCCTTTGCAGATATGAAAACAAATAACGAGCCGAGGGTTCAAGTCATTACAGCAATAAAAAATCAGTTTTTTTCTTTCGACAGAATGGCCGCTTAACTTAAGAGTTTTTCCCACTTAATTCGGATTGTGAAATCAACCTGATTTTCTGGGATTACAGATTCCGCTTTAACTAAACTTCTTGCCTGTTACTGACGATAGTAATCCATGGATATTGTCGCCCCTATACCTCCAACGCTTTATAACGTTCACCCCGTAGTGCCTACACAGGGTACTGAGGGTGCTGTGCAGCATAACCTGCTGCCTCATCAGTTAATTCAGGCGACCGTTGTCGAAAGCGCAGACCGTCAGGTGTTGCTTGACATGGGGAAGCAACAGTTACGCGCGCAAACAGACGTGGAGATGCGCAGTGGCCAGAAGCTGAATCTGCAGGTTGTTGCGACTCACCCGCGTTTGACGTTTCAGGTGGTGTCCCCTTCGGCGAATAATCAACTGCTGCATCTATTGCATATGTATGATCATCATTCGGAGATAGGTTCGGCTCTGAGTACGTTGCTGGGGCAGCGGGCAACCGCGAGCAGCATGCCGACACAGACGGCACTGCCCGGTGGTGCCGGCGCGGCTACGGCAACCGTGAATGCACCGCCCGCCGACGGATCGTCTGCAGAGGGGGCAGCGCCGCCGCTGACATCTCCGGCTGCTGGTCCTGTCGCTCCCGCGGCCGCCCCTCCCTCCCTGGCAAGCACTGTTCAGTACAAAGGGCTGCCGCTGACCACCGCTGCAGGGTTGTTGCCGTTGACCGCTGAACAACGACAGCTTGTCGAAGCGGCCTTATCACCACAACAATGGTCACAACTGGAGCAGTTATCCAGCAAATTATTGAGTAACTTTCAGGATTCAGGTGCACGGTTATTGTTTGATCTGGCGCGAAATCTCGGCCTCGATTTCGAGTCGCTCCTGGCTCAAGATCAGGCGCAACAGGCGAGTCAGAGCCTCAAGGGGGCGCTCCTGGCTCTCAACTCGCAAGCCGATTTGCCTGAAGTTGTTCGTGAGAGTAGCCAACAGCTGGTTCAGCAGTTGGAATTACTGCAGTTGACCCGTGTGCGTCTGGCGCAGGAAGGGATTCTGTTTCTGCCACTGCCATTTGAATTTATGGAGCAGGGTTACGTTCTGGTTGAGCAGGGGGGCAGTGGTACGGAAGCAGACGCTCAGTGTCATCTGGTCACCCTGAATATGTCGTTGCAGGAGCTGGGGCCTCTCCAGGTTAATCTTTTGTTTGAGCAGCAGAGTCTTTTTGTGCGAATCCTGTGTGATGGTGAGAGCTGTCAGGCCGTTTTAGAGCAATCCAGAGAAGAGCTGCAGCAGGTGCTGAGCCCTTTTTCTGTCCGTTCTATTCAGATTACTCAAGGGGCTGAAGATCCAGCTGTTGCTCTGCTTAATCGTCTCAAGCCTGAGCAGGACAGTGTGTTGGATGAGAGGGTGTAGGAAAGGGGGATAGCGATGGCCGTTGTCGATAAAAATAAAAAAGCTGTTGCGGTTAAGTATGACAGTTCGTCTGCTGATGCTCCTCTGATTGTTGCCAGCGGTAAGGGGCAGATCGCCGAAAAGATTCTTGAAGCAGCACAAAAAGCGGGATTGCAAATCACCCATGATCCTGATCTGGTCGAGTTGTTGGCCGTGGTTCCGGTTGGTAGTGAAATCCCCACTGAGCTGTATCAGGCCGTTGCTGAGGTACTGGCTTTTGTCTACCGTTTGAACCAGAAGCAGAAGGTCTCTTGAGCTGGGGGCGTGTTTTTTATGGAGAATCGTGGGTTTCCAAACTGCGTTAACCACTGAGGCATAGAGAGTACTGAGAAAACCAAACAGTTTTTGCCCTCAAGATTTCACTCTGTGTTCTCTGTGTTCTCTGTGCCTCAGTGGTTAAAGGTCATTTGTCATTTTTTGTTCCTCAGCGATAATCTTATCCATCAACTCCTTATCGGCGGGCAGGATGTCGTAGCTCGTCAGTTGCTCAGGGCTGATCCAGGCGTGACCTGCAACTTCAATGTGTTGGACAATGTTGGTATCCGCTTTGCATCGATAGACCATGAGCAGAACAGGGCCATCGTCGTAACGATGATAAACCAGTTCGTAAATCCGGCAGTCACTGACTGTTAGATCCAGCTCTTCTCTGAGTTCACGTTGCAGGGCATCGACGGGGGGTTCATTCTTTTCCAGCTTACCGCCGGGGAATTCCCAGAGACCCGGATGTTTTTGATCTGCGGTACGCTGAGTAATGAGGATTTTATCCTGATACGAAACCACGGCGGCAGTAACGAGTAGTGGGTACATAGGGATCCTTTTTCGGCTGGGGATTAGTTGCTGACAGCTTTTGGCTATTTATGGTAAGACTCTCGCAGCATTTATCATGAGGTTTATGTCGGCTGAGCGTTGGCTGTCTGGTCTCGCCGTTCAGGAGTTTAGCATGTTCAATCTTTCAGAAAAAGGGCGCGGTATTCGCGCCATGTTTGACGATATTGCACCACGTTACGATTTGCTTAATCGACTGTTGTCCATGGGGATCGACCGCCGCTGGCGCCGTTTTGCCGTGGGACAGTTGCGGATTCCGCCTGCAGGTTTGGTGCTGGATATGGCGACGGGCACCGGCGATGTTGCTTTGGAGATTGCCTCGCGTACACCGGATTCGGTGCGGATTATCGGTGAGGATTTTACCCAGGGGATGTTGCTCAAAGGACGCGAAAAGATCGCCGCTTCGGAATATAGCCACCGCATTGAGCTGGTGAATGCACCGTGCGAAGCGATTCCCCATCCATCAAATTTGTTTGACGGTGTGACCATTGCTTTTGGTATCCGCAATGTTGTCGACCGCCAGGCCGGTCTGGCAGAAATGTGTCGGGTACTCAAGCCCGGTGGTCGTGCCGTGATCCTTGAGTTTTCAACGCCGGCCAATCCGGTATTCAAGTTTATTTACAACACCTACTTCCACAAGGTCCTTCCTTTTATCGGTGGATTGATTTCTCAGCGCAGTGCCTACAAATATCTGCCCGATTCCGTGGCTGAGTTCCCACCTCAGGAGCAATTCAAGGCCATGATGACTGAGGCAGGATTTGCCGAGGTGAGGCATCACGACCTGACCTTTGGTATTGCATCGGTCTATGTTGGAGTGTGTCCTTAAGATCAAAAGCAATCTCGCGCCAAGCCGCAAAGAACCCCAAGAAGGGCAAAAGCAAAACCTGAACCGTTTAGCCGCAGATATAATCTGATCAAATCTGAGAGAACCGCTATCCCCGGTTTTAACCAAAAAGTTTTTTCTCATTCTCTTCTCTGTGTTCTCTAGTGAGTGCAACGAACGGGTGGTTCATGCCGGTCGTTCTTGTTTCCTTGTTGTTTTTGGTTTTCACATCAGACCTTATCAGATTTTATCAGCGGCAAATATGCCTTTGACTTTCAGGGCTTTTGTTTAACCTTGGCGATCTCTGCGTCTTGAGAGAACGCAGTGAACGGGCGCGAGGATGGTTTTCACTTACAATTTTCTATCGCAAAAAAAGGTGGCTTTCGGGCCACCTTTTTTTATTGTCAATGGGGATTGATCAGAACCTTTTTCGGGTGTTTAATAAGTGTTTTCGGCAATTCGATGGTTCGCTTGAAGATGTCGAACACCTTGTTGGACACGGTGCTCAGTGGCAGCATCTCCACCTTGGGGGCGGAGAGGTCGCCGCTGATGGAAAAATTGGTGTTGATGACCGATTTTTCATCACCGGTGAGCAGCCAACCGGCAACGGGCAGGTGAGTCACCAGCGTGTCGACGGTGCCAAACGGTTTGATCGCCATCAACAGGTTGAGTCGATTGTTGACCAGATTGAGGTCCCCTGCCACGCTGAGGTCCATTGCCGGGCTGTCGATTTTCAGGTTTTCGCTGTGTAGGGTGCCGTTGGTCAGGGTGATATCGCTGGTCAGCCGCCTGAACGGCATCCCCTCTTTGGCCATATCGGGCAACTTGAACGAGAACAGCTGGGCGACGTTGAGGAGGGAAAAAGCCTTTGACAGCACTTTGAATTTTCGCAGTACGCCCCGTTTGAGATTGATATGACCTTCCCCCTGTGACTGCGGCCAGAATTGGCTGCCGATGGGGCCCTGAATGGTGAAGTTGCCGAACAGGCGACCGGTGACCAGCCCGCTGTGTTTTAATAGCTGACTATAGGTCTTGTCGGCGTCGATATTGACGACAGTGCCTTCAATCTCCAGGTGAGATTGTTTTTCTTCGAGATGGATGAAGACGGTGCCTACACCGTAGCCGGCGTTGGCTTCAAAACGCAATGGTTCAATGCGCAGGCGCCCGTTGCGGTGATGGATGGTTCCTGAGGTGTTGGAGAATTTAAAGCCGCTGATTTCTCCTTGCTCCACCTGGGCGTGGACGTGGATTTTTTCTTCTGACCTGTGGTTATTGTTGTTGCTGTGGCCGACGTTATCGGGGTGTCCGTGGCCGGGATGTCCGTGACCGTGGGGGCCGTGCCACAGGGCAATGACCTCATCGATATTGGCGTAAGGGGCGTCAACGTTCAATTCGAGATGGGGGCCGTGGAACAACAGTTTTCCGCTGACGGTGGCTCGTGTGCCCTGTTCCAACTCGACGCTGGCGCGGACAAAGTCGATGCCCCGTTTGTGGATGTCGATCCGTCCGTCCAGATTGTTGAGCAAGGCTTGTTCTGAATTAAAGACCAGATCGCGGGCGATGATACCGTGTCCCATGGCGTGAAGTTCGGCGACGGGTTGGCGCAGGTCTTTGATCAAGCCATGGACCTTCATCGGCGATTCGCCGAGTCTGATATCGAGTTGTGGCGCCTCGGCACGCAGTTCATCGACATTGATGATGCCGTTGATGTGGTGGATGGGGGCGATGACGTGGGTCGGGGAGATGGCACAATTGTCTAACGTGATCCGGCCTGAGCTTTGTAACTCTTGACCGGGATCTTTTTTCAATTGATGTTCAATGGCAACCTGGCCGCGTAATTTCATCCGGTCGAGAAGCTTGATGTTCTGACTGATGGTGGACAACTCAAATTCAGGGATGTCGATATTGAATCGGTAGTGATCTGGTGTTGTGTAGTCACCTGAGAACGAAAGTTTCAAGTCTGGGAGTTCTAGTTTGCCCTGGCGTATCTGCCATTGGTCCAATTGTTTGCCGACCGTGAGGCTCAGTTGCCCATCGCTGCCGCTGTTCTTTATTAAGCAGTTGGCAAGGTTGTATGCCGACTGTTTCAGGTTGAGTTGAATGTCCCAGTTTTTATTGTCTGTCGAGGACAGCTGTACACTGATCGGACTGGTCCAACGGATGGCCTGGTCGTCTGATCCAAACTGTAGTGGCGATGTCTGGAGAGAAAAACGACCATCACGATAGCGCAACGAACCGTGAAGTTTTTTTGCCGTCATACCGGCGGTCGAAAGGTTGTCGGTCTGGAATGTGAACTGGCCGTCGGTTATCGCCTTTGCCGTTGGTGGCCACTGCGTTGAGACGATCTTCAGCTGTTTGCAGCGCACGCGCGTGGTTTTCGTATAGGGGGCCAGTACTTTGGCGGTCTTTGCCGACAGCCAGGGACTGACGGCGGTGAGTGGGATGCTGTTGCTGCTGACGTTGGCCGTTAGGCGAGGAATCTCTTGTGTTGGGTCGAAGGTGGTGTCTGCTGTGAGATGGATATTGTTAAACGTCAGTTGGACATTGCTGAGGGTATATGTTGTGTCCTGCTTGGTGAGGACGCCCTCTGCCTGACAACGACGGATGCGCACCGCTGCTGATGTATTGCCGCTGATACGGAGATCGTGGTTTGCCGGTGCCAGCGTGATTTTGGTTGTTAGACCCGAATCGAGGCTGCCGTGAGATTCCTGCTGCAAATTGAGGGTTCCAAGTAGCTGATAGGGGGCGTGTTGCTGTAGGGTCGGCGTTAATTGAAGGTTCTTCACCTTGCTGTGCAGTTGAATTTTCATCTGTTGCCAGCCGCGGTCAATGCCGAAAAGTTGCAGGCGGCTGGAAAAAACAGCCGTGGACTGGGGTTGAACAAGTGCCCCCTCAAGCTCGGCGTGCAGGCTCTGTTTGATCAGCTTGTTGTCGTTGATTGAAAGTTGTAGCTGCTCCAGATGCCAGTCCACGGGTGTGGACGAACGGTTGTCAAGAATGTGTAGTGAGCCGTTGCTGATGACCGTTTTGGTTAAAAACGCACTAACTTTTTTTAACCAGTGCAGGTTGTCTGGTGAGGGCGATGGTTCCGATGCCGTCGATGGATCTGGCTCTGGCCGGGGCTGGATCTGCCAGTAAATGTCGGGCGACAGGATGATAAGTTGTGAGCAGATCAGCTTGCCGCGTAACAGGTCGCTCCATTTGAGGCCAACGTGCAGCTGCTGAATTTTAATTTGTACATTGCTGCTGTTGGTATCAATGGCAATGTGCCGAAAGCCCAATGTCGGAGCAGGGTGGAGGCCCAGTGTTGCGCTTTGCAGGGTGATCGGAACGCCAAGGGTTTCACTGAGTTGTTTTGATACCAACTGACTGATTTGTTCCTCGTGGGTTGAGACATAGGTGAAAATGCCGATAAACACCAGCAGCGCTATGCCGATAAAGGTTAAAATAGTCAGTGTTAAACGGCGTAACATATGACCCCTTCAGGTTCTTTTTGTTGGATTCCCCGCATGTATATCTTATTCGCACTCAACGACAGTTTACGTGTTTGAATTATACGCTTTATGACGGGTAGCGACAAGCAGCGATGCTGCGAACCTTTACAGAGCTCATGGTGATTGATACCATGTTGCGTTATCGCAGATCGTTTGTTCGTTTTTTCTGCTGCACGATAATTCCCCTGTATTGTGGACCGTTTATCTCAATGAAAATTAAACGCATTGAAATCATAGGGTTTAAATCGTTTGTCGATAAAACGGTTTTGAACTTTGAGTCGGGCATTACAGCGATTCTTGGGCCTAACGGCTGCGGGAAAAGTAATGTGATCGATGCTATTCGTTGGGTCATGGGCGAACAAAACGCGAAGAATTTGCGTGGCCAGGCGATGGAAGATGTTATTTTTGGCGGTAGTGAGAAACGGCGTGCCCATGGCATGGCTGCCGTGACGATGGTTTTTTCTAACCCTGAGGGGGTTGGAACCACAGAGCTCAACCAGTATTCCGAAATCATGGTGACCCGACGGCTGTACCGCAATGGTGACAGTGAGTATCTGCTGAATAAAACACCGTGCCGTCTCAAGGATATTGCTGAGCTATTCATGGATACCGGTGTCGGTGCCCGGGCCTATTCCATTATCGAACAGGGCAAAATTGGTATGATTCTCCAGTCCCGTCCTGAAGATCGACGGGTGTTGATTGAGGAAGCTGCTGGGGTTACCAAATATAAAGCGCGCAAAAAAGCGGCACTGCGCAAGATCGAATCGACCCGGAACAATTTGACCCGACTCAACGATGTGATTGGCGAAGTCCGCCGACAACGCGATAGTTTGCGACGACAGGCCAGTAAGGCGCAACGCTTCAGGGAGTTGCGCAATCAGGCCAGGGATCTGGAAATTCATCTTGCCTGCTCTCGCTGGGCGCAGTTGCAAGAAGAAGCCGAGCTGCTCAATGATCAGCTTAAGCAGGCTGAAGCAGCCCAGAGTAATTTGGAGACGGCGGTTGCTGAAAGTGAACTGCGCTTCGAGCAGGCGCGACTTGAACGGGCCGAGGTTGATGATGCTGCCAGTCGTATGCAGAATCAGTTGTTTCAACTCAGCAGTGATATTCAGCAGGTTGAGAATCAGCGTGAACTAGCCCAGCAGCAGCAACGCCACCTTGAACAACAACAGGTTTTACTGCAGGAGGAGATGCAGCGTTCGCAGCGCAATACGCAACAGTCTGGAACCGCTGCGGAAACGTTGGACAATCAATGTACAGAGGTTGCCGGACAGATTGAACGGCTGGGCTTCAAGCGTGATGCTGTGCGCTGTAGGGTAGACGGTTTAGCGAAACAACAGACCGTGCTGGCTGATGAGCTGGCTGATATTCGTAAACAGCTGATGACCTGCCATGCCGAGGCGTCGACTATTGAGGGTCAACGCGCTCATGCTGAGCAGAAAGTGGTGTTGTTGCAGGAACGGAAACGGCGTCAGATGAGTGAACGGCTGTCGTTGGAAGAGCGGTGGGAGCAAGATCAGCTGCAGCTGCAGCAGTGCAGTGAAGATCTTGACGGCGAACGTAAGGCTGCAGCGGACAATGAGAAACGTAAGTTAATCCTGATGCAGCAGCGTGACACCGAACAGTCCCTGCACGCTGAAGCGCAGCAGCAACTGCAGCAGCTACAGCAACGTTCTCATCAATGCGTTTCGCGCCTGGAGTCGCTTCAGGAGCTTGAAGCGAACCGTTCAGGCTTCGAAGACGGTGTCAAGGCGGCCCTGGCGTTGCCTTCGTTAACGGCAACCGTTCAGGGTGTGATCACTGATAGTATCCGTGTTGCCGAGGGTTATGAGGCTGCCGTTGCTGCTGCGTTGGGACAACAGCTGCAATTGATCCTGCTTCAGCAGCCGGATGTTCTTGATGCGCTGGTCGCGCAATCGTCATTGCAGCGCTGTGGATTTCAATTGGCTGTTACCGTTGAACCGGTCTGCTTTTCGCAGGGGACACCGCTGATTGATCTTGTTGATGCCGATCCGCAGTCGCGTTCCTTTATTGAAGGGGTCTTCAGCGGGATCTATGTTGTCGAATCCCTCAGCCCCTTTTGGTCACAGTGTTTGCCGCCGGGTTGTTGTCTGGTCACTCTGACGGGAGAAACCCTCTCTTGGCAAGGGACCGCAGTTGTCGGTCAGGGGGGAGGCCCCGGACGCCAGTTGTTGGAAAATAAGCGGCGTATTGACGAGTTGACGAAGGAAGAAACGGATCTGGTACAGCAGCTGACGCAGGCGGAAGAGCTGTGTCACCGCCATTGTCGCCAGCTCGAACAGCTCACTCAGGGGCTGCAGGAGCATGCCCTGCACGATCAACGACAACGATTACAAATCGAGACTTGCGCCAAGGAACGTTCGCGGTTGATTCATGAACTGGAGCAGGCGGAAGAACGGCTGGAGGTGATCCTCTTTGATGCTGATCAGTTTGCTGAGGAGGAGAACCGGTTAACGGTCTTTCTTGCCGATTTGACACGGCAAGGCGAGACGGTTGCTTCATCGCGTCGGCAACTGGAACAACGGATCCCTGCCAGTGAGCAAGTGCTTGGCGATCACCAGTTGCAGATCCAGAGGGAGCAAAATGATTTGTCAGAGCTGGAGGTGGAGTTCGCTCGGCGGCTGGAACGGCAACAAAAATATATTTTGGATCTAAAGCGGGAGAAAGCTGCCACCGTTGAGCAACAGCAGCTCAAGCTTGATCAACAGCGGCGATTTGAGCACTGCCAAACCGAATTGAAGGTGTTGCTCGAAGGGCGAGCCGCCAGCGATGCACGATTACAGGTGTTGTTGGATCGGCATCAGCGCGAGAGCGAAGCACAAAGTCAGAGCAGGGAACGTACTCAACAGGTTCATGATCGCGTCGATGAGTGCGATCAGCTGGCGAAACAACGGCGTAATGATTTTGGCATGGCTAGTGAGCGGCATACTCAATTGCAGATGAATGTTCGTGAGCATCGTATTGAGCTGGAGCATTTACGCCAGGCCATGCGTGATAAATATCAGACTGATCTGGAACGTCAGACCGACCTTGATCAGGTTGAAATCCTTCATGCGGCAGAAAAGCTGCATAAGCTCCGCGTTCGGCTTGAGGCGTTTGGCGAAGTGAATTTGATGGCCATTGATGAATTTACGGCCCTGGAAGAACGTTTTACGTTTTTGGAGCAGCAGCGTGACGATATTCGTTGTTCTATCGATGATCTTCAGGCCGCGATTACTCGCATCAACCGGACGACTAGAAAACGGTTCAGGGAGGCCTTCGATCAGATTAACGAGCAATTCAAGCAGGTGTTCCCGCGGCTGTTTGTCGGTGGTGAGGCCGAATTGCGCTTGACCGATGAAGCGGATCTGCTTGAAAGTGGTATCGATATTATCGCCCAGCCGCCCGGTAAAAAACTGCAGAATGTCGGTTTGTTGTCCGGTGGCGAGAAGGCGTTGACGGCCGTTGCCCTGATCTTTGCGATTTTTTTGATTAAGCCATCACCTTTTTGCATTCTTGATGAAGTGGATGCTCCCCTTGATGATGCGAATATTGGTCGCTTCAATGAAATGGTCAAAGAGATGTCCGGTGAGTCACAATTTGTTATTATTACCCACAATACTCGGACCATGGAAATCGCGGATACGCTGTTTGGCGTGACCATGGAGGAGCCGGGGGTATCGTCGTTGGTTGCGGTGCGCCTGGATGATTTGTCAAGCTAGTAGCCTGTGCCGTGAGGTGAGGAGTAAAATACCTTATGCCGTTTAAAAGTGTACTTTCACAGATGTTGGATGCCGATTTGGGCGTGTGCGGAGCAATTATCGCTGATTGGGACGGGGAAGCCGTTGATTGGTTGTCGTCTGGGCGCTGCGATGAGGATCTCAAAATTTTTGCTGCCCATCAGGGGATTTTGCTGCGTCAGTTCAGGGGAATGGTCAGCGGATCCCGTGCTGGACGGGTGAAGGAAGTTATTATTCGGACGAGTAAGGTAGATTGGTTTGTATTTCCAATCACATCAGAGTATTATCTGGCTCTTTCAGCCCAGTGTGGCGGATTAAACTCGCAACTCAGTATTGTCGGGCAACGTTGTGTGCGTGAATTGCGCAAGGAGATTGATGAGGCCTAGTGGCCCGTGCGGTCACTGTCGGACGTAAAGATATATATTAAGTATAATTTTTAGGGTTTAAATATATGCAGTGGTCAGAAGTGATGGACAAGGTATATCAGTCGTGGCAGACAATCGGAAAGATGATCTCCGATGGTGTCGCTTATTTGTCGGAATTCAGTGATCAGTTGATTCAGTGGTTGGTTGCCCTGTTTGCTCAGTGGGGTGTCCCTGAAGAGCAACGGTTGCTAGCTGCTTATGGCAGCCTCTATCTGTTGGCGACTCTGTTTGTTGTGTTGCTGGTCTGGCGAATGGTTCGTCGTCGAAAACGGCGAGCACAACGGGTTGTGCTGCGACAACCGCCGGAGGTTGTTGGCGAAGAGAAGGTTGTTGAGAGTTATAAGGCTGTAAGCGCGGCACCCGAAATTGAGCCTGAGCCGTTGTCGTTTTATGAACGGATGCGCTCAGGTTTGGCAAAGACCAATTCGGCACTGTTTGGCCGGATCGATGCGTTATTTGGATCCGCATCAGGGGTTAACAGCGATCTGCTCGAGGAGCTGGAAGAGATTCTGATTACCGCAGATTTTGGTATGAAGACGACTCAGTTGTTGATTGGTGCTTTCGAAAAACGCGCTACGGCAGAAAAATTGACAGACCCAAGTCAGCTACGTCAAATTCTCAAGGAAGAAACTTGCCGCCTGATGACCTTGAATGTCGAACCCTTAGCGGTCGAGCGTTCGACCCCGTTTGTGCTGTTGGTGATTGGGGTCAATGGTGTCGGTAAGACAACAACCATTGGTAAGCTGGCCCAGCAGTACACCCAGCAGGGTAAAAAAGTGATCCTCGGTGCTGCAGACACCTTTCGTGCTGCCGCCGCCGAGCAATTGTCGGTCTGGGGTGAGCGGACCGGGGTGACGGTTATCCGGCACGATGAAGGTTCCGACCCGGCAGCGGTGGCATTCGATGCGGCCAAGGCGACTGTGGCACGTAATGCTGACATGTTGATTCTCGATACGGCAGGGCGGTTACATACCAAGGTAAACCTGATGGAAGAGATGAAGAAAATCTATCGGGTTCTGGGTCGGGAGATCCCCGATGCTCCACATGAGACATTACTTGTACTTGATGCAACAACGGGACAGAATGCGTTGGTGCAGGCTCGTCTGTTTCAGGAGGCTGTTGGTGTAACCGGGATAGCCTTGACCAAGCTGGACGGAACGGCAAAGGGTGGGATGGCGGTTGCTATCGGTGCTGAACTGGGCTTGCCGGTTCGATTTATTGGTATCGGAGAAGGTGTTGATGATCTCAGGCCGTTTGATCCTGAGATGTTCGTCGATGCACTGTTTGAAAATCGTTAAGTTTCTTGACTTTTAGCAGCGGTTTACTTAACCTCATTCTAATATCGAATAAATGGCTATGGATTTGGATATTTTATTCCGTTTGGAAGAAAGAATAGATCAGTTGTTGCAGTATAAGCAGCAACTGGAGCAGGAATGTACACGCTTGAACGAGGAAAAAGACACCCTTGTTCAGGAACGTGAATTTGTCAGTCAGGAGCTGGATCGAATTTTGGCTCGATTGGATTTCCTCGATCAGGAGACCTCTTGAAACAGACAGTTCGGGTGACGATACTCGGTCAGGACTACTCGATTCGCAGTAGTCGGTCCATCGACGAGGTGCAAAAGGTTGCAGCGTTTGTCGATGCGCGTATTGCCGAGGTTCTGGCAGTGGGTGCTACAGCTGACAGTATGAATGCGGCGGTGTTGGCATTAATGAACGTGGCCGGATCCTGTTTTGAACTGCAACAACAGCTTGGTGACGCACAAAAAATTACGGAATCATTACTGGCTCTGGACGAAAAAATATCCTTGGCGCTGCCCGATAGTTGATGGGGCGCTTGCTATAAGCCACCGGTTTTCGATTGCAAGATCGGGATATGGCGAACGGATTTACGAAATACTATTCTGCGCGTCTGGAACAGCGGACATGCTTTGAAATTTTAGCCCGAAAATTCTTATTTTACGGGCCCTTTCAATAATATTCATTTCGCCTTTTTGTACGCTGGAAGCGCTACCCTCTCTTGGTTGTGCTGTACGAAACATTCCCGCCTTTTGTTGTCTTGCCGGCTGGTTGCTTTGGAGCAATATGCCGAAAAATCGTTTTCGTGAAAAGCAGTTACAGCTGCGATCGAAGCTCGATGCGTTGAGTTTTGATCAATTCAGCCATCAGGCTCAGTGTCGGGTGCAGCAGCTTGAGGAGTTTCAACAGGCACGTACGGTTGCACTTTATTCGCCGATTCGTGGTGAGGTTGCCACTTGTCAGTTGCTTGCTGAGGCTCTTTTGGCCGACAAGCGGGTTGTATATCCGCGTGTAGACGCCAATAAAATGGTCTTTGTTCAGATTGAATCCGAAAGTCAGTTACGGCCCGGGACGTTCGGGGTTTCGGAGCCGGTTGGCCAGGAAATTGTCGCGCCAGCGGAACTAGATCTTGTCATTGTTCCCGGCGTTGCTTTTGGTCGCTGTGGTTCCCGGTTGGGCTACGGCAAAGGGTATTACGATCAAACGTTTGAAAATCGTCCGTCATCATGTGTGCTTGTCGGTCTGGGTTTTTCCTTTCAGCTCGAAGATCATCTTCCTAAAGAGGAACATGATGTTGGTTTAGACTGGATAGTGACAGATCGGGAAGTGTTAAGTTTCGATGGCGGTTTATGACTATAACTCTTTTACGCGTTAGCGCAGGAGGTTTACGTGGATACAGGTGTAGGGTTTTTCCTGGTTTTGATAGCGGCGGTGGGCGGTGCGTTTGTTGGTGCCTATGTGCGTCGTCGTCTCGATGAGTCGCAGATGGGTAGCGCCGAGCAGTTGGCTGCCCAGGTTGTCAAAGATGCAAAAAAAGAAGCAGATACCGTTCGCAAGGAAGCCGAACTCCAGGCGAAGGATACGGTGTTAAAGGCTAAATCCGAATGGGAATCTGAAGCTCGTGAGTTGCGCCGAGAACTGCAGGGACAGGAGCGTCGCCTGATTCAGCGCGAGGAACATCTGGATCGTAAGGATTTTGGCCTTGAGACGCGAGAAAAAGATGCTCAGGATCGTGAACGCGAACTGGCACGTCAGGAAACGCAGGTTCAGCAGCGTGAGCAGAAAGCGACGGAACTGGTTGAAGAACAGATGGAACGCTTGGAGCAGGTGTCCAGCATGACGGCTGAAGAAGCGCGTCAGCATTTGATCTCGACCATGGAGAGTCAGGCTCGCCACGATGCCGCGCGGCGTATCAAGCAGATTGAGGATGAAGCTCGCGAAAGTGCCGACAAGAAGGCCAAGGAGATCTTGTCATTGGCGATTCAACGCTACGCTGGAGATTATGTTGCTGAAAAGACGGTCAGTGTGGTGCCATTGCCTTCCGACGAGATGAAGGGGCGGATTATCGGTCGTGAAGGGCGAAATATCCGCGCGATTGAGGCCGCTGCCGGCATTGACCTTATTATTGACGATACTCCAGAGGCGGTTGTTATTTCCGGATTTAACCCTGTTCGTCGTGAGGTTGCCCGTATAGCTCTTGAAAGGCTGGTGACGGATGGGCGGATCCATCCGGCACGTATTGAAGAAATTGTACAAAAAGCGGAAGAGGAAGTTAATCGGTCGATCCGCGAAGCTGGAGAGCAGGCAACCTTTGATGTCGGGGTTCACGGAATCCATCCCGAGTTGGTCAAGTTGATCGGTCGGTTGAAATATCGCACGTCCTATGGTCAAAACATCCTTAAGCATTCGCTTGAAGTCGCCTTTTTGTGTGGCGTGATGGCTGCTGAGTTGGGGATCAATGTCAAGCAGGCTAAGCGGGCCGGTTTGCTTCATGACCTTGGTAAGGCGGTCGATCATGAGGTCGAAGGTTCCCATGCCATGATCGGTGCTGATCTTGCCCGCAAATATGGTGAATCGCCGGAAATTGTCCATGCCATTGCTGCGCATCACGAAGAGGAAAAGCCTTCGACGGTGCTGGCCGTTCTGGTGCAGGCCGCCGATGCTCTGTCTGGAGCCCGTCCTGGAGCCCGTCGTGAAATGCTCGAAACCTATGTCAAGCGGCTTGAGGAGCTGGAGAAAATCGGCACGTCCTTCGACGGTGTTGACAGCTGCTATGCTATCCAGGCTGGACGTGAAGTGCGGGTTATGGTTTCCAGTGATCAGGTGTCGGATGCTCATGCTCATGTGTTGGCTCGTGATATCGCCACAAAAATTGAATCAGAGATGACCTATCCGGGTCAGATTAAAGTTAACGTTATTCGTGAAACACGCGCAGTGGGCTATGCTAAGTAGCCTCATAGGTGAGAATTAAGTGAGAATTTTATTTGTAGGTGATGTTGTCGGTCGTGCTGGGAGGAAAATTTTGTCTCGCAGTCTTGATCGCCTTGTTGATCAACATGCTGTCGACTTTATCATTGTGAATGGTGAAAATGCCGCCGGTGGTTTCGGCTTGACCGATGAGATCGTTCGAGAGTTTCGTAAATTGGGCGTGCATGCAATAACGTCGGGGAATCACATTTGGGACAAGCGGGAATTTGCTGCATCTTTGGATCGTTACGACGACGTACTTCGACCGGGGAACTATCCTGAGGGTGCTCCTGGCCGCGGGCTTGGGATTTATGAAACCAATGTCGGCACTAAGATTGCCGTGGTTAATCTGGAAGGTCGTGTTTTTATGAACTCTCTGGATTGCCCGTTTCGTACCGCCGATGGCTTCCTGGAACAACTTCCTGCAGATGTTTCTGTCGTGTTTGTTGATTTTCATGCTGAAGCCAGCAGTGAGAAAATGGCACTGGCTCATTACTTGGATGGTCGGGTTTCCGCTGTTGTTGGAACCCACACCCATGTGCCGACTGCGGATGAGCACCTTTTGCCGGGCGGAACGGCTTATCAGACCGATGTCGGCATGACCGGAAGTCGTGATTCAGTGATCGGTATCCGTAAGGAGATTGCCGTTGAAAAGTTTGTTAGTCAGCTTCCGGCCCGATTTGAAGTGGCTAAAAAAGATCCGATGCTGTGTGCGGTATTGATTGATGTTGATGACGCATCCGGTCGCGCCACCCATATTGAGCGGGTGATGGAGTTGACCGATTGATGTGCCTGTCAGGCTGCAGATGCGGTCAAGGCAAGGCAAGAGTAAATAGACTGAATTGTAGGTATTGGAAATGAATTTTGTCGAAGAATTGACTTGGCGTGGCATGATCCACGACATCACGCCCGGGACGGAAGCGCAGCTTCAAAAAGAGATGACATCAGCCTACGTCGGGATCGACCCGACTGCTGATTCATTGCATATCGGCCATCTAGTCAGCGTGATGATGCTCAAGCATTTCCAGATCGCCGGCCATAAACCGATAGTGCTTGTTGGAGGGGCGACCGGGATGATCGGCGATCCATCGGGGAAGTCGACCGAGCGCAACCTGCTCGATGAGCAGACCCTCCGTCATAACGAGGGGTGTTTGAAAAAGCAGTTGGCGAAATTTCTCGATTTTGAATCGGATGCTGCCCATGCTGCCGAGCTGGTCAATAATTATGACTGGATGAAAGAGTTCAGTTTTCTGGAGTTCATCCGCGACATCGGCAAGCATATTACGGTCAATTACATGATGGCCAAGGACAGTGTTAAAAAACGCCTTGGTGAAGAATCCAAGATGGGTTTGTCTTTTACTGAATTCACCTATCAACTGGTTCAGGGGACAGATTTTTTACACCTGTACCGTGAGAAGAACTGCAAATTGCAGATGGGCGGGTCGGACCAGTGGGGGAATATCACCACGGGTACTGAACTAATCCGCCGCAAGGAAGGCGGTGAAGCCTTTGCTCTGACTTGCCCGCTTATTACCAAGGCGGACGGCGGTAAATTTGGGAAAACGGAAAGTGGCAACGTCTGGCTCGATCCGAAACTGACCACTCCGTACAAGTTCTACCAGTTCTGGCTCAATGTCTCTGATGCTGATGCCGAGAAGTACATTAAGATCTTCACGCTTTTAAGTAGGGAAGAAGTGGTATCTCTGTTCAAAGAACAGGAAGCTGCACCGCACCTGCGGCCGTTGCAGAAGCGCTTGGCCAAAGAGGTCACCTGCATGGTTCATAACGAAGACGAATACAACAAAGCTGTGGAAGCATCACAGATTTTGTTTGGTAAAGCCACGACTGAAAGCCTGTCAAAGCTGGATAAGGAGACATTCCTTTCGGTGTTTGATGGGGTGCCGACCTTTGAAGTCGACCGTAGCAAACTCGATGCCGGTGTGCCGATCATAGAACTGCTCGTCACAGAGACAGAGGTTTTTCCGTCTAAGGGTGAGCTGCGCCGTACGATAAAAGGAAACGGACTTAGCCTGAACAAAGCCAAGCTGAGCGATCAGGAATACCTGGTGACGGGGGCAGACCTGATCAATGGATCCTACATCCTGATACAGAAGGGTAAGAAGAATTACTATATTATTGAGGCGGTGTGATCCCTTTGTTTTGTAGGTTGGAAGGAGACGATTTTCCCGTGTGGAATTTAAATAATTTTAGATGACTTTCGTTGTTGACACCGGTGGTCGATTTCGTATATAAATCTGCCTCCTTCGCAGAAAACACAGAACGAACGTGTCGAGTAGGCGAGGCCAAGAACGAGACAAATAAAAAAAGAAAAGCGCTTGACAGTAAAGTAGAGATTCGTTAGAGTTCATTCCCGCTGCAACGAGCAGCCGGAATAGAAAAAGCAAAACAAAGCACAGATCGGTCTTTGAAAACTGAATAGCA
>JAGGYC010000047.1 GCA_021162745.1 Desulfuromonas sp.
GATGACAATATTATTGAACGAAAACAAGAAGGGTTTTGCCGCCTCGTCAACCGATTCAACAGGAGGAGCGTCGTCACCAATATGGATGAAATCGGAAAAATTAAACACCTGCCGGCCCAGCAGATCAATCTTGACATAGGGTTGATCCAACTCGATCCGCCGTAAAATCAACGCTTGATCGATGATAGAGCGAAGGCTCACCGAGACCATCAAGCGCCCACAGGATACAAAATGCTGATCACTGTTGGGTTCGGTCAGGGCAATTCCAGACAGTTCCAGTTTCAGGGTAAAGGGGTTGAAATAAACCTTTTCAATGCCAAGGGTGCGCTCAGTATGATCCGCGATCCAGGCGGTTCCCTGCTTTTTCAGCTGCCAGGGAACAACCAGCATAGATAACAACAGCAAACCAATAATGATCGCCACCGCGATCAGTGATCTTTTCAACCAGCGTGACATAGGCACTCCTCCCTGAATCAGGTTTAAACTCTATCATAAGGAGTATTGTTTGTAACTATTCCGCCCAACTGCAGATACGCTGGCAACGCCCATGAAAAGGGTATCTGCCACCCGGATGGCGGCAGTTAAGTACCCAGGGATGGGCTTGTCGTCCCTTGAAATGGGCGTTGCCAGTGTATCGGGCTGAATATTTACAGTGACAAAGAGGTCAAAACGTCATTGGATACAGGATGTTACAAATCTGATAAAAACCGCCGCCATCCTGAGCAGCAATGAGGCTTTCTGTAGGATGTGGTGAATACTACGAATCGCATCGGTTGTTCATTGGCAAAAGCGATGCGGTTCGTGTTACTCAATGAAAATTCATCCAAGACAGGGATGCAGTAAACTCGGGACTGTCCCTAGGGTCATCGGGAGCTGTCCCAGATGTTTACGGCCCATGAAACGCCAGCGGTTCGCGCCGCAAAAGCCTGGGACAGCCCCCTCAAAAATATCAAGAGCACGGGGACAGTCCCGGTTTTGCTGATTCCGCATCAATAACATGCTGAATAGTTTCAAAGGAACAAAACCATATAAAAAAGGCCGCTTCCGAAGAAGCGGCCTTTTGGTCAAACAATGCACTCGATAAAATTAGATGTCGCAACGCTTGTAAACAGCGTCAAACTCACCCAATTCGTCGAACTGCAGGTAGTTGTAAACCTCTTCTTTATATGGAGCAACTTTCTCCTTATAAATAGCCAGGTATTCAGCCGGAGTAGGCAGCTCGCCTTTAAGAGCGACAACCGCACCCAACTCAGCACCACCGAGGTAAACCTGTGCTCCGTTACCAATACGATCATTGAAGTTACGGGTCGAGGTGGAGAACATGTTCACACCATCGGGAACACGGGCTTGGTTACCCATGCACAGGGAGCAACCCGGTGTTTCGATACGGGCACCAACCTGATTGAAGATAGCAAACAGAGCCTCATCCTTCAGCTTAGCCTGATCCATACGGGTTGGAGGGCAGATCCAGACACGATCATTAGGATTAAATTTGTGACCTTCCCAGATCTTCGCCGCAGCACGGAAGTGACCAATGTTGGTCATGCAAGAACCGAGGAAGATATCCTGAATCTTGGTGCCTTGAACCTCAGAGAGGAGCTTGACATCATCAGGATCGTTCGGGCAAGCCAGGATCGGCTCAGTGATCTCAGACAGATCGATCTCGATAACAGCAGCATACTCGGCAGCAGTGTCAGCCTTGAGCAACTTGGGATCTTTGAGCCACTCATTTACAGCATCAATCCGCTTTTGCAGGGTCGGTGCATGAGCATAGCCATCATTGATCATGCTTGCCATCAACGCAACGTTGGAACGCAGGTAGGTGCAAACAGACTCTTCGGACAGTTGGATGCAACCGGCAGCAGCACTACGCTCGGCAGCAGCATCAGTCAGCTCGTAAGCTTCCTCAACCGACAGATTAGGCAGACCTTCCATCTCGAGGATACGACCGTTGAAGATATTGACCTTGTTTTTCTTGGGTACAGTCAGGTGACCCTGCTTGATAGCCCAGTAAGGGATAGCATTAACCGCATCACGCAGGGTGATACCTTCGTTAAGCTCACCTTTGAAGCGTACCAGAACCGACTCAGGCATATCCAGAGGCATGAAACCAAGTGCGCCACCGAAAGCGATGAGGCCGGAACCAGCTGGAAAGCTGATGCCGATGGGGAAACGGGTATGGGAATCACCGCCGGTACCAACAGTATCAGGCAACAACAAACGGTTCAACCAGCTGTGGATAACACCATCACCAGGATTCAGTGCAACACCTTCACGCTCAGAGATGAACGCGGGCAGGGTGTTGTGCATCTTGACGTCTGCAGGCTTTGGATAAGCAGCAGTGTGGCAGAACGACTGCATGAACATAGGAGATTGGAACTTGAGACATGCCAGCTCCTTGATCTCGTCAGCGGTCATGGGGCCAGTGGTATCCTGAGAACCAACGGTGGTCATGATCGGCTCACAAGCAGTGCCGGGGAGGATGCCGTCAACGCCGCATGCCTTACCAACCATTTTTTGCGCCAGGGAGAACTGTTGACCGGCTTTTACCTCTGGGTTGTTCGCCTCGATGAACATGGTCGGTGCAGGCTTGCCCAATGCTTCGCAGGCACGCTCAGTCAATTTGCGACCGATGATCAGAGGAGTACGGCCACCGGCACGGAACTCATCACTGACCGTGTTGGGAGCAATTTCAAAGGTAGACAGCTCTTTACCATCAGCACCAGTGACTTTACCCGCCTTGGTATCAATCGTGATCACATCACCACTGTTAAAATTGTCAACATTCATGCGCAGGGGCAGAGCACCGGAATCCTGAGCGGTATTGAAGAAGATCGGAGCGATAACGGCACCAATGATGACACCGGCGCGACGCTTGTTGGGTACTGCGGGGATATCCTGACCGATGTGCCACAGAACAGAGTTGCACGCCGACTTACGGGAAGAACCGGTACCGACAACATCACCGACAAAAGCAACCTGACTACCTTCGGCACGCCACTTGGCAATCTGGGCATTCCCTTCGGGGAACATGCTCTTACCCATGGCCAAAGAGTGCAATGGAATGTCGGGACGACTCCAGGCATCACCGGCTGGGGAGAAATCATCGGTGTTGATCTCACCGTCTACTTTGTAGACTTTAACCGTAATGGTCTCTGCCAATTCAGGCTTGGCAGTGAACCACTCGGCCGCAGCCCAGGACTCAACAACTTTTGTGGCCGCTGCGTTACCGGCTTTGCGCAGTGCATCAACATCGGCAAAGGCATCATAAATCAAAACCATGCCGGAGAGAGCGGTTGCCGCTTCCTCAGCCAGCTCAGCAATCTCCAGAGCACCGATCAATGGTTGAATGTTGTAACCACCCATCATAGTGCCGAGGATTTGAACCGCTTCAACTTTATTTACCAGAGGTGAAGAGACCTCACCTTTGACGATTTGATCCAAGAAGGCTGCCTTAACTTCTGCCGCAGGATCAACACCTGGGGAGATGCGCTCTTTAAGCAGGTTGAGCAGGAAGGCGTCATTGCCTGCGGGTGGATTCACCAGCAGTTCACACAGACCTTTGGCTTGCTCGGGGTTGAGAGGCAGCGCAGGGATACCCTGGGCATTTCTCTCTGCTTCATGTTGCAGATATGCTTCGATCATTCTTGATCCTCCTCGAAAGTTTCCGGTTCCTCATCGAAACCGCTAGAATACAGAAATTCTTTCATCTCACGAACTAATCAACTCAGCCAATATCCACTCGGCCTATTAAAAAATGAATCTGTGTACTGTATACGATTCAAAGGGAAGATGTCAACCATGATCCGCCGACAGCTTTGCCTGCATTTCAAACCTCTTCCTTCTTTAATTCCAGCACCTCCCAGCGGCTGTAACACTCGGAAAGTTGGTTGGAAATTTGTTCAAACTTCTGGCCAAGATCAGCCAGTTCACCGACCGAATAATTTTGCGGCTGGGAAAGTTGCCCTTCCAGCTGTTGCTGCTGTTCTTCCAGTTCGGCAATGGTGACTTCGACCTGCTCCAGTTCCAACTTTTCTTTGTAACTGAGACCTTTACGTGTGCGTGAAGCGGAGCGTTGTTTTTTAGGAGCGACAGGCTCACTTTGAGCGGCTTTTTCCGTAGCCGCAGCATCGGCCAAAGACTGCTGATGGAGAAAATCTGTATAATTGCCGGCATAGCGTGTCGCAGCGCCATGGCCATCAAAAGCCAGAATAGAGGTCGCCATTCGATCAAGCAGATAACGGTCATGGGTCACCATCACCACACAGCCGGGAAAGTCGATCAGCGCCTGCTCAAGAACCTGCAAGGTCTGGATATCGAGATCATTGGTGGGTTCGTCAAGAATCAGCAGATTGGCCCCCTGCAACATCAGCAGCGCCAATAACAACCGCGCTCGTTCACCACCCGACAATGTCGAAACCGGCTTACGTTGCTCAGCATGATCAAAAAGGAAATCCTCCAGATAGCCGACCTTATGGCGTTTGGTTCCGGCAACCGTCACCCACTCCCCTTCACCGAGGATATCGCCGACACACTTTTTTGGATCAAGGCCACTGCGTTGTTGATCAATATAACCAATCTGTGTTTTCCGTCCCAGAGTAACGGTTCCTGACACCAACGGCACCTCGCCGAGGATCGTTTTCAACAGTGTCGATTTACCGCAGCCGTTCGGCCCCAGAATCCCCAACCGTTCGCCGGGGCGCATGATCAAGGACAGGTCATCCACCAGTTTCAGCGTTCCGGCCTGTAACAACACATGCTCCAACTCAAGAATAGTGCCGCCGAGTTTTTGTTCCGCAGAAAACTGTAGAGTAACTTCACCACGGCGCGGCCCCTGTTTCTGCTCCAGTAACTTACCGACACGATCGATTCGTGCTTTTTGTTTGGTGGTTCGCGCTTTCGCCCCCCGCTGTAGCCAAGCTTCCTCACGGCGCAGCAGGTTCAACAGGCGACTCTGCCGGGTATTGTCGACCTCCAACTGTTGTTGTTTCTGTTGCAGGTAATGACTGTAATTACCGCTAAAGACATTGAAACGACCCTCTTCGAGTTCGAACATCCGTCCGACCACACGGTCGAGAAAATAGCGGTCATGGGTGACCAGCATTACCGCGCCCGGATAACGGATCAGCTCCTCTTCGAGCCAATGGATACTCTGGGCATCGAGATGGTTGGTTGGTTCGTCAAGCAACAGCAGATCGGGCTGCTGCAATAGTACTCCGGCCAAGGCGATCCGCTTCTGCTGACCGCCTGACATCTGTCCGACAGGCTTGTCTAACTGATCAACGCCCAACCGACTACAAAGATCGGCAATACGGTGATCGACATTCCAAGCCTGATGCAGATCAAACCATTCCTGTAATTGCTGCTGTTCCAATAACAACTGCTCCGCTTCATCGCCCGTCGCACCCTCAAGCAGAGTGCCAATCTGTTCAAAACGCTGACGGTGTTGATAGACACTGCCTAATGCACGTTGCAAAATCTGCTGAGCAGTCTGATCCGCAGCCAATTCCGGCTGCTGAGCCAGATAGACAATCGTCGACTGCCGCTTACGAGCAATCGTTCCAGCGTCCACATCATCCAATTCAGCGAGAATTCTCAGTAACGTTGACTTACCGCAACCATTACGTCCGATCAAACCGACCTTTTCACTGTCATCAATAGCAAACGTCACCGCTGACAAAATCTGCCGGGATCCGTAATGTTTTTCCAATCCATTTACATCGATGACATTCATAATTTCCCTACCCTTTTCAAATCAAACGGCAATCGAGATCAAATTTGATGGTCTCGCAAAAACGAATCAGATGGCTAAGCAAAAATTTACTAATACAATTTTATTTGTAACGAAGCCTTTTATACGCTCAACAAAGAATTAATTCCATAGCAAGAAAACAACACTCGATTTTCTATTGACGGATACTAGCATCACCGCCTAGAATTAAGGCATTAATCCTAATTAACGAAGTAGACACCCATGCCTAAATCCGCGACCACAACAATCGGTCAAAAAATCACCAGCATCGTTATGATCACCAGCACCATCGTTCTGTTGATGTCACTGGCAACATCCGTCTACATTCAGGGCACTACCTTCCAGAACAGTATGATCGACAAACTGTCGACCCTGGCACGCATCATTGGCGACAACAGCAAAGAAGCTCTCAGTATTCATAAAAAATACCTTGCCGAACGGGTCATACAGAGCCTCGAACTGGAACCAACGATTCAAGTGGCGTATCTGTTTGACAACAAAAACAAGCTATTGGCCCAATACCGCAATAAAACTCAGACCAGTTTTGCTGAAGAGCTCAAACACGGCGCCTTCAAAATGGAGCTGCTGACGCAAGCGCAGGAACGTGGTGACAAGATTCACGTTCTCAACATGCAACATCTGACCATCTATTCACCGATCTTTCATGAGGGCGACTATATCGGCTGTGTCTATCTACAAATGGATCAGAGCCTGATCTTAAGTAATTTACTATGGTTTGCGGTAGCGGGACTGGCCATGCTGGCAATCACTCTTGCTGTCGCTTTTTTGTTGACCATGCGTCTAAAACGACTCATCACTGAGCCATTGCATCAACTGGTCGATCAGATGCAGATAGTCTCCAATGAACATCCGCACGCCTGCAAGACAACGCCGCTGGTGCAAAGTGACATTATCGAAATCAAAGAATTACTCGCCGGATTTTGCCACATGCTCATTCAGATTGAAACCCGCGAAGAGACACTGTATCAATACAGCAACCACCTTGAAGATCAGGTCCATGATCGGACCAAGGATTTACAGGAGATCAACAGCGAACTCCATGGAACGATTCAGGAACTGGATAAAGCCAAGCATGCGGCCCAAGAAGCCAGTGCAGCTAAATCACGTTTTCTGGCAAATATGAGCCATGAAATCCGCACTCCGATGATCGGCGTTCTGGGGATGGCCGAACTACTGATGAAACGTGATCTGGATGACCAGCAGACTGAATTAGCCCGCACCATCCACAGTTCTGGGGAATCCCTACTGGCAATCCTCAATGATTTACTGGATATCTCTAAAATTGAAGCGGGAAAACTCGAACTGGAGCTACAGGAATTCTGTCCCGTCGAAACCATTGATAATGCGCTTGAACTCCTCGCCGACAACGCCTTCCACAAAGGGCTCGAACTGACAACGGTTACCCATACGAACCTGCCACCAACCCTGACAGGTGATGCGGGACGCATACGCCAGATCATCCTCAATCTGCTCTCCAATGCCATCAAATTCACCGATAACGGCACTATTGTGGTGGAACTTTCATGGCAGGGCGATTCCAAACAGGGCGGCAACTTGAATCTCACCATCAGTGATAGTGGGATAGGTCTTGATGAGACAGCGAAAAATGCTATTTTCAGCGCATTTACCCAGGCCGACAGTTCCACCAACCGTAAGTATGGCGGCACAGGCCTGGGACTGGCCATCGTCAAACAACTTTCAGAACTGATGGGTGGCAACGTCAGCATCACCGACAATATCCCCAGAGGCTCAGTTTTCAGCGTGACCCTCCCCTTTAGCAACGCTGTAAGCGCTGCCGAAATTACCGGCGAGACAAAAACAGCTAGTGCCCGACATGCTGTTCTGGCCACCGCCAATCCCCATTTAGCAGGCATGCTGACAGAACACCTGGGCACATTGCATTATTCGATAGAGGTCGTTGAAAACGGTACCCTCGCCTACCATCTGCTGGCAACCGATCCCCACAAAAAGCCTCTCAACATCCTGTTTCTGGACAGTTCGTTACCGGAAGGCGCCATCGCCCTGCTTCAGAAGCTAAAACAACACACAGACCATCGAACAGAACGTATTGTCTTTATCGGCCCACGTAATCAGTTCTTCAACAAAGAAGAAACGACGAACCTGAGAATTGATGAGTATTTGCCAAAACCTGTACAGACAAAACAACTCTATCAGTTGATCACCGATCAATCGTTCCTGTGCCCAGCGAAAAAAACGTCACCACAACGGGCAGATATCAGTGAATCATCGCATCCGCGCATCCTCCTGGCCGAAGACAACCCGGTCAATCAGCGGTTGGTGCAACTCATCCTGGAACCTTTAGGTTATCAACTGACCATTGTCAGCAACGGCCAACAGGCTGTTGATGCCATGACGGAAAATGATTATTCTTTGATTCTTATGGACTGCCAGATGCCACTGCTCGATGGCTACGAGGCAACACGACGGATCCACCAGCATTACAAAATGCCAATCATCGCATTAACGGCACATGCTGCAGACGAAGACGTTGAACGTTGCAAAGAGGCCGGCATGAATGACTACCTGTGCAAACCCTACCGCCAGCAACAACTACAGTCCATGATTGAAAAACACCTGGGATAGACTATCGCGATGGGAAAATTACAAACCAATAGGCCCATCTTAAAAAAACGTTTTCTGCTTTTGTGTTTAATCGGCTACCTGCTGACGACACTTGTCCTGCTGTGCTGGATTAAGCGCCTTCAACCTCAGCCCCAGCCAAAAATCAACGAAATCAGCGTCGATAAAAAGTCGGCAACCCTCTCAATCCGAGGGGATGGCCTTAGCGAAGGACTTGATGCGGTCATCACCATCAGTCCCGAACATGAACAGGCCATTATCTCAACAAAATTCACCTGGGGCTATGTCTCAGACATAAAAATTCACGATAATATTGCCTGGGTTGCCAACATCTCTAAAGGGCTTATCTCCTATGATCTCGGCAACCCCGCCCGCCCTCAAATTCTAGGTTCAATTGAACTACCGGGAAAAGCATGGAGCGTAACCATTAGCGGTCATTTTGCCATGGTATCCGATCCACAATATGGTTTATACATTGTCGATATTCTCCAGCCCGACCAACCAAAACTGGTGTCCAAGCTCCAACTGCCCGGCCAAACATACGAAATGGTGGTAACAGAAGATAAGGCAATTATCGCAGCAGGGACTTCCGGTGTCCACATCGTCGACATCAGCAACAAACGAGTACCAGCCATCATTTCCTCACTGAACGTCGATGACAATATCTCTTCTGTCAGTATTTATGGACAAACAGGCTATATCAGCGGAGTGAACAAAAAGAATAACAATCAGGGCACAGTATACAGCATCGACATTTCTACCCCATCAGTCCCCAAACTGCTCAACAAAGCAGAGCTCCCTACGGCCGTTTGGGATACTCAAATCATCAATGAACGCCTTTTTTGTGGCACTAATCACGGACTGTACGCCTTTAATCTCAACGAAGGGGGGACAACCCGATCCGGTCAGGAGATGATCCCGGACATTATCGCCAGAAGGCTGCTCCACAGGGATAATGAATTATTCATTGCGGATCGCCACAATCACATACATCAGTACAGTATCAACCACAAAACCATTCAGTACAAAAAAACATTTGTCACCAACGGGGCATGCCGAAACATGGCGACAAATGGCCACATAGCAGTGATTGCCAACGCAACGCAAGGCCTATCCGTTATCGATTTACGACTGCCAGGGGAAACTAAAGATCCCATCCTGACTCTGGGTTATGGTGCCAGAAGGTTAAGCAAGATCATCGCTAAAGACGACACCCTGCTCATACAAAACGGTGTCAAACTCCACATTGTCAAAAAAAACCATCAAAACACTTATGAACGGGTCAACACACTCTCTTTTCCCAAAAAAATCACACATATTATTACCGATGACAATCGCGCCTATCTCACAGTCAAAACTCGCGGAATTTATTCCGTTGATTTTAGCCATGACGACAGCCAACCGACATTGATTCTCCCCCTGCAGCAAGCAATTCGCTGTATGACAATCAAGGATGAGCGCCTCTATCTCTGTCAAGTAAACGATGACATCCTGACCATTGATATCAGCGACAAAAGCAAACCAACAATTCTCCCCGCAGAGGGTTTCCCCGCCAATGCAAGATCAATGATTATCCACAACAACCTTGCCTATGTTGCGACATTCTCAAACGGACTCGACATCTACACGGTTCAAAAAGGGAAAGCACCAACACTCTTAACCCGCTTGGAACACTTGGTACCCATGGACTTGTTCGGGACCATAACCGACATGCAACGTAAGGGAGATTTCATTTTTTTCAGTGGTCGCCAAGGGCTGCTGAGTGTAGATGTTTCATCTGCGCTTAAAGCAAAAATTGCGGATTCGATTAACACCACTCACCAGTGTAGGTCGATACAGATTATCGGAAATTACGCTTACGTTCAGCACATATACGGAATCATGAGTGGCACCACCCTCATTGACATTGCTAATCCAAAAAAAATGAAGCAACTATGTGAACTTAACTCCTGCCGTAATTTTACGGTGAGTAAAAATAAAATTTTCAGTTTTGTTGATGGTGAACTGACTATTGATAAGATACCTATCGTATTGAAAAAACAACAGACAAGCACAAATGAAGTTATCTTCCAGCTTCCCACGGAGTTGGATTCCAGAAAATATGATCTACATCTATCCAGTGGAAATCAGTTAAGGAGCTACAAACATGGATTAACTTACGATAAAATGAATGGCTGGGGTCAAACATCACCTTGAGAAAATGGGTAAGGATCGACGAATAGAGACAATGACGACTCAAAACTGATAGGCCATCCCCACCCACAACTGACGCCCCATCTGATATTCGCCCTCAATGCCTGTGTACAGCTTACGATTGAAGACATTGTACAGATCGACCGTCACCGTCAACACTTGGGTGTCCGTCAACGCCCTCTCCCACTCCAGTTTCCAGTCGAATGTGGTGGCACTCGAATAATTCTTATCCGCATAGATATCGGCCTTACTACCATCGTCTAAAATATGATTTTCACCGGTATCGGCAATCCCTTCATAGCCACTGCGATAACGGGTGATGTTGGTAAAGGAGAGGCCGTGATCCAGCGTTACCCTGTAGATAAGATTGGCCGACCACTTGCGATTGTAATCGCCACGTGGCAGATCCGTTTTGAACTTGAGATGATCCTGGTACCAGACCATCTCTTCGAAATCTTCCAACTCAAAATTATCGGCATAATCTTCGTTGGTAGAAAAACTGCGCTGCCAAGTGCCATCGACCAGCAGATAGTGCTGCTGCCATTGCCGCTCCCAAGCAAGTGTCACTTCTTTATGTCGGCTGTTGCCGATATTGCTCCATTCAGAATAAATATAGCCGTTTTCATCCTTACTCAACACATCCAGTGCCAAGCTGTCCTCGCTATTGCGGTCAATATAACAAAGATTCAACCGACCACCGAACAGCTCCTGTTCTAACGCGACACTCCACTCATCCACTTTAGGTGTTTTAAGGTCTGCAAGCCGAGTTTCCCGAGAAGAAGTACGAAGCTTTTCCACCCAATCCTCGGGAGTATTATCGCCCTCAAGGTTTTTACTGCGTTTCCACGTGGTATACGCAGCGCGCTCACCAGCAAGAGCATGACTGAGCAGACTTTTGCCATAGTAACGATTGGCACCGGCACTGAGGATGGAGGCACCATCGCCAAACAGATCAAAAAACAGCGTGTTGCGCCAAGCGTAATCCATGTTCTTGTTTAGGTCGTTATAGGACAGATTCACCCCCGGCCGCCAGGTCAACCGCTGCCAGCCAATACTGTCTTCGAGATAGGC
>JAGGYC010000113.1 GCA_021162745.1 Desulfuromonas sp.
GATGACGGGATAGCGTTGTCAGTTGTACACATTTAATAAACGATAGATGGAGGAGCTTGATGAGGTTGAAGACAGTGATGAAAGTGCTGATGATCAGTTGTGCTGCTTTGCTTTACGCCGTGCAGGTCTGGGCGACGCCGATAAGTCAGATTGAAAAAGATTTCAGCCCGGTCTCCGGCTGTGTGGTCATGGCGACAGGCAGCGAATATATTATCGACCTCGATAGCTCTCAGGGTGTAACAACGGGTGACCTATTCAGTGTGGTTGAAAAGGGGGCAAGTATCATCCATCCGGTCACTAAAAAAGTGATCGGCAGTCTGGATACCGTGACCGCCGTGCTCAAGGTCACCCGCATCAAGTCCGGTTACTCCTATGCGGTCAAGGTTCGCGGCGATGTTGAGCTGGCTGCCGGAACCGCCATCCACCGTTTTGAAAGTATCAATGCCTCCTTCAGCGATAAGACTGGTTCTGCTGAAGCACTGCAGGCTGAGATCAAGGCCGCATTGCCCAGCCTGCAGTGGCAGGGCAGTGGCGCAGCGGTTGATGCAGATCTCAATTTTGTCGCCACTGCTTCCGGCCTTCAGGTCAGGGATCGTAGTGGCTTGCTGCTGCGTAACTATCCTTCCGGGCAAGCTGCGGCTGCTCCGACCGCGGCCATGAGTCGACCGATGGCTCCGGTTGCCTATGGTGCTCCTCAGGCCGCAGTAGCAATTCCACAGGGGCCTGTGACCTATCAGACCCGCAGTCAGGTGGGCAGTTTTCAAGGCGGGGCGCTGAGCATGGAATTCCCCCGTTTTGTAAAGATCGGCCAGTATGGTCAAAAAACCCAGATGGCGGATTTCGAGGCGTTTAACAATGAACTGCTCTTGGCAACGACCGATGGCCATTCGATCCAGGTTTTCAAGGTTGCGGATTCTTTGCAGCCTGTAGCCCAGGGTGACAGCGAGACGGCCGGGCAGATTCTGGCCTTGAGCTGGTGGCAACCGCAGAGTGATGCTCTGTATCTGGTGGCTGTTGTCTGGGGTGATGATCGGGTCGAGACCGACATCCTGCGCTTGGATGGTCAATCGCTGACGCCGGTGAAAACAGGTTACAGCCAATTGCTGGCGGCATTTGATGCCGATGGTGATGGCAGTTCAGAGCTGCTGTTGGGCCAGGATTTCAATCGTGAAACATTCTACGGCACCCGATTCACTGCCTATCAGCTCAATGGTGATCAGCTGGACAGCATAGTGCTGCCGGTTGAGCTGCCAAACCAGTTCCGAGTTGTCGGTAGCTTGTTGGTGGATATCTCCGGTGATGGACGGCTTGAGTCGGTATTTGTCAGCAACCGTCGGTTGTATGTTTATTCCGGCAAGGATCAGCTGTACAAATCCAACAAGGAGATGGGGGCATCCATTTCCGGCGTGACCTACGATGTTGATCCTGACGCCCAGAACCCGATGATTGCCACGGCAGCCTGTGATGTGTCCCCGGTTGCTGCTGATCTTGATGGTGACGGCAAACCGGAAATTGTTGCCATCAGTGCCGACGGCGGCTACCTCCAGATGGCCGGTGTATCATCGATCAACAAAAGCTGGCTGTCGGTGCTGAAATATCAGGACGGCATGATGCTCAAGGGCACTCTGGGCGACAAGCTGGAGCGGCCGTTACAAGGGCTGACCGTTGCCAATGGTCAAGCACTCATGGTAGCCACCGATGTCGGTGGTCTGCTCGGCGGCAAAGAGGGCAGCTATGTGCTGGCGGTCCCGGTACAGTAGGTTGCTAAAGAAATAAGTTAGATCGATCGGGGAGGATGTCTGACGGCATCCTCCCTGTCTTTTTATGGTGAACATGATGATTGATGAATTAACCAAAGCGGATATTCGCAGGGCGTGCGGAAACACCTATTACCAGCGTGGGCTGCAATATTTTCGTCAAGGGCGTGTCCTCGATTTTGAATACGATGAGGTTGAACATTGCATTCATGCCACGGTTTCAGGTAGTCGGAGGCATGTTTACAAACAGGTGATTGGTTTGTCCAGGGAACGAGCGGGCATTGCCATTGACGGCGATTGCAGTTGCCCCATGGATTATAATTGCAAGCATGTTGCTGCGGTGATGTTGGAGGTTCTTGAAGAGCTGGGAGGGAATGAGAGCTTTGCGCCGGTTCTACAACGTAAAGAGGTGGATATCTTCCAGCAGTGGAAACAGCAGGCCGAGCTACAGCTGTACGAAGAACTACACAGCTATCAGGCGACGGGTCTGTCTGAATCGCTGCTCTATGTCATTTCGGAACAACCGTATGGCCACCGAACGCAGTGGGTGTGTAAAACATTCAAGTGCCGAAGGTTGAAGAGTGGTGGCTGGGGTAAACCCAGTTCCTATGGTTTACAAAATTCCAACAGCTGGTACGGTTATCCGGCGTGGATTGCGCCGGTAGACAAGGACATTGTCTCACTGCTGGGGTTGCACACCCCTTCCGGAAACTTTTTACAGATCAAAGGTGATTCCGGTTTGCTGGCGTTGCAGAAAATGATTGCGACCGGGCGCTGTTTTTACGGGGAAATAAGTACGGAACCGCTGAGGATAGGGCCACCGCGAAAGGGGGCGTTGAATTGGCAAGCTGTTGAAGGGGAACAGCGGCAGTTGAGTTTACAGATAGATGGTTTGGACGATAACTGCGCAGTATTACCTACCGATCCCCCCTGGTATCTAGATATATCCGGAAACGAGAGCGGTTTGATCGAACAGCCGTTGCCGGGCAGTGTATTGCGCTCTTTGCAGCAGTTGCCCCTTGTCGATAAGACACAGCTTCATGAGGCCAGCCTTACGCTGACCCGGATGTTTCCGCAGCAACAGATTCCGCTGCCGGTTGAACTGAATATTCGCCCCGCCGCCAAAGAGGCGGTGCCGCTGATGCGCTTGATGCGGGTGGGCGCTGCTGGAGAGTTGCAGGCTCATATTGCCCGGATCCGTTTCGGTTATGCCCCTTGCGACTGCAAACCTTTACTGTTGTCAGGAGAAAATTGTGAACCTGAGCTTGTCGGGCAGGATGGCGTTTACTGGCGTGTGGAGCAGGATGCTGAGGCGGAAGCCCGTTATCTAAAGCAATTGGGTGACTATGGAATGTGCAATGCCCGATTTGCAGGTGTCCCTTTTTCCGGTGAGCTCGATCTGTTGTTTAGCGGTGACTCGGTTGAGCAGTCGGTTGCCGGTTGGAAACAATTTCTCGATCAGTTGCCGCAGCTTGAAGAGCAGGGTTGGCGCATTGAGATTGATGACAGTTTTTCTATGCAATTCACCACCCCGGACAGCATCGATTTTCAGCTCGATAACGGCAGCGGCGATTGGTTTGAGATGGGGCTGGATCTTGAACATAACGGTCAAAAACTGCCATTGCTGCCGTTGTTGACCCGCTGGCTGGAACAGGGCGACACCGGACAACCGCTGTTGGTTCAGCTTGATGACGGCAGCTGGCTCCATTGTCCCGAGGCGATGATTACACCAGTTGTGGCGACCCTGGTTGAACTGTTTGATGGGCACAACCTGAATGCGCAGGGACAGATGAAACTGCATCGCAGTCAGGCTCATCAGCTTGTCAATCTGGAACAGCAGTTGAGTGACCATGTGAAGCATTTGCATTGGCATGGGGACGAACAATTACAGCAATTGGCTCGTAAGCTTAACCAGTTTGACGGTATTGCGTCGGTGGTAGCGCCGACCGGACTCACGGCAACGTTGCGAGACTACCAGCTCCAAGGCCTGGCATGGTTGCAGTTCTTGCGAGAATATCAATTCAACGGCATTCTGGCTGATGATATGGGATTGGGGAAAACCATCCAGACCCTGGCACATCTTCTGATCGAAAAAGAGTCGGGGCGGATGCAATCTCCGGTGCTGATCGTGGCCCCGACCAGTGTCCTCAGTAACTGGCAGCGCGAGGCGCAGCGTTTTACTCCAGAGTTGCGTGTGCAGATTCTGCATGGTCCACAGCGTAGCGACTATTTTTCGCGTCGGGATGAATTCGATCTGCTCATTACCAGCTATGCGCTGTTGAATCGTGATGCAGAACACCATCAACAGTTTGAGTATCACGCCCTGATTCTCGACGAAGCGCAGGCGATCAAGAATCCCCGTGCCAAGGCAGCCCTGGCGGCTGCATCCGTTCCGGCCAATCATCGTTTATGTCTCACCGGCACCCCGGTGGAAAATCATCTCGGTGAGCTGTGGTCGTTGTTTCATTTTTTGATGCCCGGTTTTCTCGGCCCGCAAAAGCGCTTTAACCAGCTGTTTCGCAAACCCATTGAGCAGCAGGGGAACAAGGTTCGGCAACAGGAGTTGCAACGGCGGTTGCTGCCGTTTATTTTGCGGCGTGACAAGCAGCAGGTAGCAAAAGAGTTGCCGCCGAAAACGACAATGGTCTCTACTATTGAGCTGGGGGCGGCGCAAAGCCGACTTTATGAAACCGTGCGCAGCGCCATGTCGAAAAAGGTTCGCAAGCTGTTGGAGCAAAAGGGGCTGAAGAACAGTCATATCGAAATTCTCGATGCCCTGCTGAAATTGCGCCAGGTCTGTTGCGATCCACGGCTGGTCAAACTCAGCAGCGCCAAAAACGTCAAGGGTTCCGCCAAGCTCGAACGGCTGCTGGAGATGATTGAGCCGCTCATTGAAGATGGACGTAAAATCCTCCTTTTTTCCCAGTTTACCTCCATGCTCAGCCTCATTGAGGATGAACTCAAGGCCCGGGATATTGACTACACCAAATTGACGGGGCGTACCCGCAAGCGTGATGAGGCCATTGCCCGCTTTCAGGATGGTGATGTGCCGCTATTTCTCATCAGCCTCAAGGCCGGTGGCACCGGACTCAACCTTACCGCCGCCGATACCGTTATCCATTACGATCCGTGGTGGAATCCGGCGGTGGAAAACCAGGCCACCGACCGTGCTTACCGCATCGGTCAGGACAAGCCGGTGTTTGTCTACAAGATGATCGCTCAGGGGACGGTGGAAGAGAAGATTGTTCAGATGCAGGAGAAAAAACAGCAACTGGCCGATGGGGTGTATGCTGAAGATGGCGAAGATGGAAAAAATGAGGTCAGTCGCTTGAGCGGTGGGGATCTGCTGGCGTTACTGGAGGGGTGATCCACACCCTTCGAGCGCATTTTTTTACACAAAATCGCTCCGCGAACACCCCCCATCCCAACCTTCCCCCATCAAGCGGGGAAGGGTTAGGGTGGTGGGGTTTATTCTCCACTGTTTTAGCATCATGTGATTTTAAACGTTTAAAATGAAGTTACTCAGAAATTACGAATCAGAATATAAACAGACGAGGTGCATAGATGTTTAATAAGCGGCAAAGAAAACAACTGCAAAAGATGTATGACAACAAGGTTTTTGCACCTGAAGCATTGAGTCTGGACGCAGTGGAGGGCTTTCTGTTTGGACTGGCCATGACACCTCAGCTTGTCCCGCCCAACGAGTGGATACCTGTTGCGTTTGGAGAATCAGAACCGGAATTTCGCTCCGAGAAAGAGACCAAGACTTTTTTTGAGATTATTTTTACCCAGTACAACAGTCTTTTACATGATTTTGACGAGGGGAAGATGTGCTTTCCCTTTAATGTTGAAAATCTCGACTGTCTGCCGTTAGAACAGCTGAAATCGTGGGCAAGAGGATTTTGTGTCGCTTTGGGAGGTGCACCGGATATCTGGAAGAGTGATGAAGAGATCGATCCCGCTGGAGAGGATTTCCCATTGCAACAGTCCCAGACCTTGTTTCTGCTGGTTGGCAACATGGATACGCTGAAGAACCACCCCGATGCAGTTGCGGCCTATGATGATCTGGATGCCATTCTGGCGTCATTGCCTACGGCGATGGAGGTTCTGCTAAACCATGCAGAGCAGTATGAAGAAGAGATGGACACTTCTGCAGCACCGGTAGCCACAGCAAAAAAAGCCGGACGCAACGATCCCTGCCCGTGTGGAAGCGGCAAGAAATATAAAAAATGCTGTCTGAATAATCCCGTACCTGCCGCCCCGGAAAATATCGTGTCGCTCAGCGAACATCGTACTCAGGTTCCTGAATTGTCATCATCGGATCGAAACACACTGTCCCGGATTGTTCAGGCACAAATAAAAGCCGCAAAAAAAGGACGATCTGCTGAACTGAAAGAAACAGAGTTGGAGTTTCTAGTCATGGAACCGGCAGCACTGTTTGGATTGATAAAAATGTTTACTACTGTCGTCGCTGATGAGGATGATGCTGATGAGGCTACGGTAGATACCCTTCTGAGTTTGATATCATTATTGCTTGAAGAATTGCGATTTTCTTTAGAGCGTGAAAAACAGGGCGCATCAGAGCGATTGAAAAATCTTCAATACTATTTGGCGCAAATCATATCAAAAGAACCGCATGGACTTGAAGTGGCTTCGATGGTTTGTCGCTGTATGGCCGATGCCCGTTTGCCGATCGATTCAAGTCTTAAAGAGTTATATAACACCGAGGGGATGCGCATATCTCAAGAACGCGATCAGTTTGCCGATGGCGTTGATGACACCACGATCCTGGGTATGTTTGAAGAGCACGGCATTGATGATCCCTATGAGGGTTTTCATCACCTGATGGATGCCATGCAGATGTTTGATACCGAGCTGACCCTCTCTTTTGTCGGGCGGATGACAGAATCCGAAATTGACTTGTTGCGTGAAATTGCAGCCCTGTTTGTCATGCATCCTCAGCAGCAGGTCAGGGAGCAGGTCGTTGAGCTGTTGCAGCATTTTGTGACCGCTTTTTCTCCTCAAACCCTTTCCCGTTTGATTTTGCTGCGTAACTGGTTGCCGGAAAAAGAACGAAATGGGCTTGATCAATGTATAAAAAAAGCAAGAAAAGCACGGATTGATTGCGCCGCCGTCAAAGCCTGTCAGGGGATGGAGTGCTATGTCTCAGCAGTGGATGGTAATGGAGCGCAGATGATCTGGTTCAAGAGCGGTGATGCTGAAAGCAGCCGCCTGGATTGTTTGCTGTGGAAACAAGCTGGGGGCTTTGTCGATGCATGGTGTGCAGGATGTACCAAGGCTGAAATCGCAACAATTTTGCGCAAATCGAAAAAAGAGATCAGCATGGCAAAGGTTGAACCCGGCTATGTAGACCGAATGGTTTGCCATGCGCTGAGCATTGGCGCTGAGCTTGGCGGTGTTCCCCCTTTGGGAGTACTGGAAAGCGCTGAAAAACTGGGTATTAGCCATTGGAAACCTGCCCCTGTAAACATTGATGCCGTGGTCGATGCACTCAATGACGAGGCTCGTGAGCAGAAAAAATCAATTTTTACCGCCAAAGCGCAATACAAGATTTTAGATGAAAGTTTTGATTGGGTGGGGAGCAAGAAATTTGCAGATTCCTGGTTTGAAGACCACGTCGGCATTGACCGGATGCTACAGAAGCACTTAAATTCCTGTAAGACTTGGGGGCAGCAGCAGGACAAAGGGGTTGAGCTTATTGTCGAAGAATTTCTTGAACAAAAAAGAGATGTTTGGGCCGAACGGCTGGTTCTTACAACATTATGGCTCAAGGCGCATACGGGAAGGGCACCTCTCGGCTGGCACAAAATGTTGTGTCTGGCGAATTTTACCCTTAGTGATGCACCGTTGGCAGACAATCCACTAATGGTTGCCGTAGCCTTTCGTACCTTGCAGGCCGCTTATGATCGTGGAGAGTAATACTCTGCTGATGAGCGATATTTTTAAGTGTAGCCTTTGAAAATGATGGATAAAATCTATTACCGGCATAAAAAGTTGAAGCACTGCTGGATATGTTTCCGGCAGTGGCGCTTATTGGCGACTCGACTTATTGCCGAGGTTGAGTAGCTTAACTTTTTTACCACATTAAGTAATGTGCCAGCCGTGGTAACTGGTTGATTATGTTGCTGACAAGTCGTTTATGGTGCCCGTCGATCCAGGCTGCGGTACTGAATCGCTTCGGCCAGATGGTGTTCTAAGATGGTTGTGCTGTCGGCCAGGTCGGCGATGGTGCGGGCCACCTTGAGGATGCGGCTGTAGGTGCGGGCGGAAAAACCGAGGCGGTCGGTGACCATGGCCAGCAGTTTTTCGCCGCCGTCATCAACGCTACAGAACTGGCGGATATGGCGGGCCTGCATCTGGGCGTTGGCGTGGATATTACAGCGCTGTAAGCGCTCGGCTTGATGGTTGCGGGCCTGCACGACCCGCTGGCGGATGGCGGCACTGGACTCGCCATCGGTGGGATCGGCCAGATCCTGATGACTGACGCGGGGCACTTCAACGTGGAGGTCAATGCGGTCGAGCAGTGGCCCTGACAGGCGGTTGCGGTAGCGTTGCAGCATCGGCGGTGTACAGCTGCATTCGTGTTGGCTGTCGCCCAGAAAGCCGCACGAGCAGGGATTCATGGCGGCGACCAACATGAAGGATGCCGGGAAGGTGAGGCTGAGGGCGGCGCGGCTGATGGATACCTGACCATCTTCAAGGGGTTGACGCAGCATCTCCAGCACATTTTTTTTGAATTCAGGCAGTTCGTCCAAGAACAGCACGCCATTATGGGCCAGGCTCACTTCGCCGGGGCGCGGGATGCTGCCGCCACCGATCAATCCGGCATCGGAGATGGTGTGATGGGGGGCGCGAAACGGGCGCTGGCTGACCAAGGCATCTGTTTTTGCCAACAGGCCGGATACCGAGTGTATTTTGGTAGTTTCCAGTGCTTCGTCAAAGCACAGGCCGGGCAGGATGGAGGGTAAACGGCGGGCGAGCATAGTTTTTCCGCTGCCCGGTGGACCGACCATCAGCATGTTATGGCCACCGGCGGCTGCAACTTCGAGGGCGCGTTTGACGTGCTGCTGGCCACGCACTTCGGCAAAATCTTCGCCGTTGGTCGATGGCGTGCTGTTAAAGTCCCGTGTTAAACGGGCGGGTTCCAATTCGATCTCGCCATTGAGAAAAGAGACCACTTGCGCCAGATCCTGCACGGCATAGACGGGCAGGCCGTTGACCACCGCCCCTTCGGCGGCGTTGTCAGCGGGGAGGATCAGGCCGTCGAGCTGCCAGTGCTGGGCGGCGACGGCCACGGCCAGGGCACCGCGAACCGCTTTGATGCGACCGTCGAGGGACAACTCGCCCATATACAGGTAGCGTTTGGCTTTGTCGCCAACGCAGCCGGTGGCGGCGAGGATGCCGAGGGCCATGGGCAAATCGAGGGACGCGGCATCCTTGCGGATGTCGGCCGGAGCCAGATTGACGGTGATGCGGCGTATCGGAAAATCGTAGCCGCTATTTTTGATGGCGGACTTGACGCGATCTTTGCTCTCCTTGACGGCACCCTCCGGCAGGCCGACGGTGGCAAATTGGGGTAATCCCTGGGTGACATCAACTTCGACTTCGACCGGATAGGCGTCGATACCGATCAGGGCACCGGAAAGAATGTTGGCAAGCATGGCGATCCTTTGTTTAATCTATAATCATTACAGTGTGTAAATATGATTATAGGCACAAAAAAACCGGAGCGGCAACCGTGGACCGCTCCGGTGAAGTTTTTTGGGTCGATCGGGATTATTCGTTTTCAGCCAGATATTTTTCCACCACCGACGCGGCGGTGGCGCCATCGCCGACGGCGGTGGCGATCTGCTTGAGAACGCTCTGTCTCACATCGCCGGCAGCAAAGATGCCGGGCACCGAGGTCTGGCACTGGGTGTCGGTGATGATGTAGCCGCTGTCGTCGAGTTCAACAACCCCTTCGAGAAACTGAGTCTTGGGGGTGACGCCGACGGCAACAAACAGCCCCTGAGTTTCCAGTTTGGATTGCTTTTTGGTGAGGGTGTTTTCCAGGATCAGGTGGGTCAAGCCACTGTTGTCTCCCTCGCAGGATTGGACGGTGCTGTTCCAGATCACCTCGATCTTGTCGTTGGCTTGTAATCTCTCTTGCAATAGAGAAACCGCCCGCAGCTGGTCGCGGCGGTGGATGAGATAGACTTTGCTGGCGAAGCGGCTGAGGAACATCGCCTCTTCGACAGCGGTATCGCCACCACCGTTGATGGCGACGGGCACGTTGCGGAAGAAGGCGCCGTCGCAGGTTGCGCAGTAGGAAACGCCGCGTCCGGTGAGCTCTTTTTCGCCGGCAATGCCGAGTTTGCGCGGTTCGGCACCGGTGGCAATGATGACGGCGCGGGCGAGGATCTCTTTATCGTCCACCTTGAGTCGTTTGATGTTGCCTTCGTCGATAATGGTCTGGACGTCGCCATTGGTCACTTGGAGGCCAAACTCCTGACAGTGGGTTTGAAAGCGCTCCATCAGTTCCGGGCCGGTAATGCCGCCGGGGAAGCCGGGATAGTTTTCAACGTCGGTGGTAATCATCACCTGGCCGCCGAGGATCATTCTTTCGATCAGCAATGTGTTGAGGCGTGCCCGTGAACAATAGAGACCGGCAGTTTGGCCGGCAGGACCGCCGCCGATAATGACGACATCGTAAACAGTTTCAGACATATTCTCTAGTTCCTCCGCAGTCCGGCATCGATGCCGGATGGTTAGTTGCATTTTGGTCAAAGGTATGTTTACTGTGTTGCTCCCCCACATCACGTTGCAAGGATATCGATGAAAAAAATTCTTTCCGCCTTGGTTTGGTCGCTGTGTTTTATTGTGCTGCTTGTTGTCTGTGATCAGTTCCTGTTGCGCTATCCCGGTAAAACAACGCCGCTACTCAATGATTTTCAGCGGTTTTATCAGGATTTTCGTGGTCGGTTGTTGGGTGACAGCCGTTCGGTGACCACCATTGAGAAGGTGATCAGCCGTCAGCAGAAATCTACGTCAAAGCCTGATTCCATTGCGGCCAACGCTTTGCACTATGTCTATGCGAATAAAAACGGCGAGCTCAACTTTGCCAAATCTCTTGATGAGGTTCCCGCCGAATTCCGTCGCAGTGCTCAACCACTGAAAAATGATTAGCCTTATCCTGAGATTCTGTCTTTAGCTAAAGTCTTTCTCGCGCCGAACCGCAAAGAATGTCAAGAAGGACAAACGCAAGTCTTGTATTTTTTGTTTAGACCTTAATCCTGAATTTTAGGTTCTGATTTTACCTTTGCGACCTTGGCGTCTTGAAAGAGCGAAGCGAATGGGCGCGAGAACAGAGTTTAAGGTTTTAGCTTTTAAGGCAATGTCCCATACACTTCAGGACGGCGATCTTTAAAACAGGGGATTTGCGAGCGGTATTTGATCATCTCTTCCTGTTCAAAGGTTGCCAGTAGTTCGGTATTTTCCTCGCCAGCTTCAGCCAGAACGTCGCCACGTGCAGAAATGAGCATACTCATGCCGAAAAAGTCGAGTTTCCCCTGTATCCCACAACAGTTTGTTGCGGCGATGAAGAGCTGATTTTCAATAGCGCGTGCGCGTAACAGCGTGCGCCAATGCTCCTGTCGTGGCTTGGGCCACTCTGCCGGGAGGCAGATAATTTCAGCCCCTTCCAGCGCCAGCTTACGAAATTGTTCCGGAAAACGCAAATCATAGCAGATGGCGAGGCCGAGGCGGCCGACGGAGGTGTCGGCAATTTTGCAGTGTTGACCAGCAGCGAGAAAACGATCTTCTCCCATGTTTGAGAACAGGTGCAGCTTGCGATAAGACCCCGCCGGCTTCCCCTTGTCGATAACGTAGAGGGTGTTGTACAAAGCGTCTCCCTCAATTTCCGGCAGACTACCCACAATCACCACCTCCTTTTCGAGCGAGAGTGTCTGTAGTGCCAGCAAGACGCGCGGAGTCTGCTCTGCCCACTGTGCGAGGTGACGGTAATCATAGCCACTGCTCCACATTTCTGGAAGTACAACCAGCTGCGCACCACGCGCGGCGGCACGTGTAATTCCGGCGCAGGCGGTTGCGAGGTTTTTATCGACGTCACCGAGGGTTATATTGAACTGGACGATGGCTGTGGTTAACGATTCGGTCATGGTGTTTTATCCAATCATTGGTTAGCTGTGATGGCGTTGCAAAAAGTCCGCTCGGTAGAGTAGCGTTTTTTCAAGACCTCGACATACAACATGTATGCCTTCATCCTTGAAAAATACTACGCCCCACAAGTGTACTTGTCGGTCGAAATTTTTGCTTAGCCATCTTATTTGTTTTTGCGAAACCATCAGCTATAAATCGAAGATAGTGCCCCTGTTTGTGGACATTGAGAGTTGCCTGACAGGCCAAGGGTTAAATGGTCGATTGCAGTATAGCTCAGGATAATTGCCTACTGCAAGCTGTAGAGGGCTTGTAAAGATGCAATGCGGTGTTGATTTGTTTGCTCTTGTTTCTTCATGGGTTGATATTTTCATCACAAAAGCATCAGAAACTAACAAATAAGAGGTTCGGGCGGTTGACGCTCGGAAAGCACGGTGCTATAAAGTGTGTGCTATTTTCATTGTTTCGGTACGCTAGTTCAAAACTATGGACTTTAGCTCAAGTTTTTAGTAGCTACTCATGTATACGGTTTTGTATGGTTTTGACTGTTGGCTTTGATCTTAGGGACTTTTAGTCCCGATTTGAACCTATGCACTTTAGTACATCAGTTGTTCAGTTAATCCTTGTTGCAAAGTAATAAGTGGTATGGGCAGCACTGTCAGTCGGAGGTGATTGTCTCGTTGGGGTAGAAATAACTGGTGGGTGAGAAACAGGTAACGTCGAACAGAAGCTGATTAAGTATTATGTAAGTCTTGGACTTTATTTAGACTATGTTCGGCACAATTAAAACTCGGGGGAGATTTAGATTATGGTTGAACATGATGCTGGGCATATGCCCTTAATCATTTCATGTGTCATTTTTGTGATTACGTTTGCGCTTATTTTGACCGAGCGTATTCACAGGACTGTTATTGGATTGTTTGGTGCAGTAGTAATGGTTAGTGCGGGGATGATTTTTGATTTTTATCATCCTGCAAGTGCTCTCCATGCCATTGATTTTAACACGATTGGCTTGCTGCTGGGCATGATGATCATTGTTGCGATATTGGAGCAAACGGGTTTCTTCCAATATTTAGCGATACTTGCAGCGAAAAAAACCAAGGGTGATCCCTGGAAGCTTGTGATTGTTATGGGTACCGTCACCACGCTGGTTTCGTTGATTCTTGACAACGTAACGACGGTTGTCTTGATCGCTCCGGTAACAATTATCATTGCGCGTCTGCTCAAAATCAGTGCGGTTCCCATCCTGATGTCGGAAGCATTGCTCTCCGATACCGGTGGTGTTGCAACCCTGGTTGGTGATCCGCCAAACATCATGATTGGTAGCGCCGCGGGTTTTACCTTTAACGATTTTATCTTTCATATTACCCCGATTGTTATCGCTGCATGGTTTGTAACCCTGGTTGTTCTGAAGTTTGTTTTTAAGAAGGAACTCGCAATCCCTCCGAAGAATATTGACAAGCTGATGAAGATGAATGAAAAAGACGCCCTGACGGACATCAAAACCTGCAAGATTATTCTTGGGGTACTATGTTTGGTTACCGGGCTGTTCTTTGTTCATCACACTTTCCACATGCCACCATCCATGGTGGCCCTTATTGGTGCGGCCTTGGCGTTGTTACTGGTTTCACCTAAAAAAGATCCCCAGCCTATTCTCGAAAAAGTTGAGTGGAGCGTGCTGCTGTTCTTTGCCGCGCTGTTCATTATTGTCGGCGGTCTGGAGCACGCCGGCGTTATTGACATCCTCGCTAACAAAATGGCGGGCCTTGCCAGCGGTAACATCGTGGTTGCGGCGATCTCCATTATGTGGATTTCCGCCATTGCATCGGCGGCGGTGGATAATATCCCCTTCACTATGGCGATGATTCCGGTTATTGCACATTTGGAGACACAGGGTATTCCGACCAATATTCTGTGGTGGTCTCTGGCCCTTGGTGTTGGTTTCGGTGGCAATGGTACACCTATTGGTTCTACGGCAAATGTTGTCGTCGTTGCTAAGAGTGAGCAGACAGACGATCCCATCACCTTCATGCGCTGGTTCAAGTCGGGCAGTGCGGCGATGATCGCGACCTGTTTTGTTGCTATGGCAGCTATTGCCTTTTTCCCGCATTGGTTGGAAGGTCCTTATCGTTAAGGGAAATTGACGATGGGATTAAATGGGCATAAAATACAATATGTTGATTTTATGGATAGCTCCGAACCACAGCTGAACAACAGGAGGGACGAATAGATGGATAGAAGAATTCGGGACATAATGATAGAGCCTGTTCTTATAGGTAATGATGTATCGTTTATTGAAGTTTTAAGAAAAATGATATGCACCAAGACCAACTCACTGCTGGTTGTTAATAAATTGGGAGTTTTGGTTGGTCGGGTGCAATCCCTCGACCTGCTTTGGCAGATTAAGCCCGGCTATCTCGATTCAGAGTTTGCGGCACTCACCGCGCACTTTGTTGATGAAGATAGCTTTAAAGATGCTTGTGTGGAATCACAGAACATTCCACTTGAGCAATTTATGGAGAAAAATCCTAAAACGGTTAGTCCGGATACCCCGTTGATGGAAGCGGCAATGATCGCCATTGAAGATAAGCACGCACGGATTCCGGTTGTTGATAAAAATAATGTTCCGGTAGGTATTGTAACGCGGACCGAGTTGAAGAAAATGATGGGTTACTACCTGGAATTGGGTGATTGCGTTGAAGGTGTGCGCGAGACTTTTTCTCTTGGTACCGGTAAGTCGGAGCCTCTGACGACGCTGTTGTTGCCGTTGGCCGGCAATGATATTGACAAGCGAATTGTTAAGTTTGCCGGTTGTCTTGCTGCCGCTCTGGTCGATCGCGCCCAGAGTATGACGATGCTTCACGTAACAGGTGAAGGTTTCCTTAAGCGTCACCTCGACAAGGCAGCTAGTCGTCGAGTTAAGGGTGCCATTGTTGAGAGTGGTATTTTCCAGAATTCCCGCAAGCGGCAAATTGCTGAAGTTGTCCAACCGATGCTCGACAATACAGAAGCCGACTTGAAGGGCTACGGTGTCACCTGTCCTGTACGACAGAAGGTTGTTGATGGTGATTATGCGCAGCAGATTCTACAGGTCGCCCATGAGGGTGGTTTCTCAACGATTGTGATGGGTCGTCGTGGCCTCTCACTGGTCAGTGAGATTTTCAAAGGTAGCGTCAGTGCAGAGGTATTGCACCAGCCTTATGGCGGCGCTATTTACATTGTTGGCGAGAAGTTCACCGCTGAAGGGCAATGCCCGGTTTCCAAGATTTTGATTCCGGTGGATGGTTCATCCTATGCTCTGGCCGCTGTTCAGGAAGCTGCCGCTCTGTCTAGTCAGCTGGGTTCAAACATCGCTTCCATTGACCTGCTGCGGGTTATTGATATCAGCAAGAATCCTGAAAAAACAGCGGAGCTGGATCAGGACGCTGAGCGGGTACTCAATGAGGCACGCCAGATTTTGTTGGATGCTGGTGTTGACGAGCAGAAGATTGTTTCTCGTGCGCATTATGGTACACCCGCTGACTCCATTCTGGCGACTTCTGTTGAAACCGACGCGAATCTGATTATGATTGGTCGTCGCGGTCGCTCTGCAGCCAAGGAGTTGTTGATGGGTAGCGTCAGTAGTGCTGTTCTCCATCGCTGTGGTGGCTCAACCGTGGCCATCATCTCCAGCCCGGTGGATCACGCTGAATAGTATTTTGGCTTCATAGCTGTATATATCAGGCGCCGACTGTGTCATTATGGTCGGCGCCTTTTATTTGTTCCGTACCACTGATAAGAGAGAAGTTTGCCAAAGAGATGCCTACAGTAAATGAAGATAAAAAAAGTGTTAAAAGATTATCCATCCTTTTGGTGTTGATTGCTGGAATCATTATCGGGCTGTACGCTACGTGGAATGTTTATCGTGGCTATGTGTCGCAATCATGGCCGGCGACAGAAGGTGTTATTGTCGATTCCTTTCTGGCGGGCAGCACCCGCATCATCGGTCGTAAAGCGTTTTTAAAGTATGCATATTCTGTCGATGAACAACGCTATATTGGCCGATTAATTTCTTATACTTGGAAATGCGTTGATTACCATGGCGCGATTGAAATTATGCGTGCTTATCCCATCGATCAACAGGTCTTAGTCTACTATGACCCCGATAATCCGGATAAAGCGGTGCTGCGCACTGAGCTGTCCGGGCGCATTGGCTGGTTATTTGTGCTCAGTACTTTGACTATTCTAATTGCTCTGCGGGGTTTGCAGTGGCAATCGTTGAAAAGTCAGGATCACTTGACGGAATAGTTGAATGTTGCGGAGTTTTTGTGGCGCCGGTCTCCTTTTGGATTCCGGCGTTGTTATATTTTGGCGTGTACTTTTCATCCGTTATGGAGTCGCCTGACGTGTCTTGGGCGTTAAGGGGCGGGGCTTGATGTCTGCATTGTATCTACATATTCCCTTTTGTTTAAGCAAGTGTCCCTATTGCGACTTTTATTCGCGTATTCCGCAGTCTGGTGATATTGAGCGCTACGTTGACGCTCTTTGCTTAGATTTAGAGCGCAGTCGCGCCCACTATTTAGGTGGTAAATTTAGCAGCGTCTTTTTTGGTGGTGGCACGCCGTCACTGTTAAATGCGCATCAGGTTGCGCGTTTACTCAAGGTGGCTGAGCGTTGTTATGGTTTTGAACGTGAGGTGGAAATTACTCTGGAAGCGAACCCTGGAACCTTAACAGCTCAGCAACTGTCGGGTTTTCGTCAGGCAGGGGTGAACCGCTTGTCTCTGGGAGTGCAATCCCTTGATGACAAACAGTTGGCGTGGTTGGGTCGACGCCACAGTTCACAGCAGGCCATCGCCGCTGTCGAGATGGCGCGTTGCGCCGGTTTTGATCGATTAAGCCTGGATTTAATGTTTGCGCTGCCATTGCAAAGTTTGGCGGATTTAAAGGCACAATGTCAACGGATACGGCAGTTGTCTCCCGAGCATTTATCTATTTATGGGTTGACGGTTGAGTCGGGAACACCATTCGCTGCGCAACAGCAAGCAGGGTTGTGGCAACTGCCGGATGAGGAAGCGTATCGCGACGCTTATCTGTATCTGCATGAGCAATTAACGTCATCCGCTTATGAACACTATGAAATCTCCAACTTTGCCCAATCGCAGCAGCGCTGTCGCCATAATTACAGTTACTGGCAACGTCAACCTTATCTTGGTGTCGGTGCCGGGGCGCATAGTTTTTTCGCTAACCGCTACGGCGAACGTTGGGCATGCACCGATTCTGTCGACGCATATTATTCGGCTATTGATGGGCAGGAATCGCCACGTTGGCGTATTGAGACTTTTACTAAGCCGCAGGCGATGGCTGAGGCTGTTTATCTGGCTTTACGCTGTAAGGATGGTCTCGATGTGCAGCGCTTTGAAAAGCGTTATGCAATGAACTTTGTACAGCATTTTAGCGGAGCGCTCAAGCGCTGCGGTGCGCATGTTACACTACGGGATGGGCGTTGCTCGCTGGATGTTGAAGGGTGGTTGCTGTTCAATTATTTGATAGAAGATTTTCTGTAATTGCAGGGTGTTTTTTGCAGCTGAGCCCCTTGACAAAGGGGGGGACCGTTGTTATCTTCTCAATTGTTAGCACTCACGCATCAGGAGTGCTAAGTGTGAATGTCAGCCGGCTTGTCCGGCTTGTTGTTTTTTTACCTGTTGGAGCGCTGGTCGTGGAACTTAATGAGCGCAGTCTGAGCATACTGGAAGCGATTGTCGAAGGGCATATTGCCTCCGGGGAACCGATGGGTTCACGCACCATTGCCAAGCAGCAGAAGTTGCCGCTGTCACCGGCCACCGTGCGTAATGTGATGTCCGACCTGGAAGAGATGGGTTATATCGTCTCTCCCCATACCTCTGCCGGGCGGGTGCCGACGGACAAGGGTTATCGCTTTTATGTCGATACGCTGCTTCAGGTACGCAATCTGAGCGCTCAGGAGCGCCATAATATCGAGAGTCACTGTCAGGGCGGTAATCTGCGCACCCAGGAACTGCTTAAGCAGGCCGGACGTATTTTGTCCAACATGTCCAGTTATACCGGCATTGTTCTGGCGCCGCGCTTTACCTCGACGGTTTTTCGTCATATTGAGTTTCTTCCTCTGTCTCAGGGGCGGTTGTTGGTGATTTTTGTGTCGCGTTCCGGGCTGGTGCAGAACAAGATTATCGAAGTCGATGGTGCCATGCCGACGGCCGGCGAACTGGAGCAGATTACCAACTATCTCAACAACTCTTTGAATGGATTGACCATTCAGGAGGTGCGGTCACACATTGTCGATCAGATGTTGGAAGAACAGGCGCTGTATGACCAGATGCTCAGCCACGCCCTGACTTTTTCCAGTGAGATTTTCAGCGCTGATGTTGAGGACGATGTGATCATCGAAGGGGTGGCCAATGTTTTCAACCAACCGGAATTTTCCAACATTGATTGCATGAAACGGTTGTTCAAGGCCTTTGAGCGTAAGCATGACCTGATCGATCTGCTGGATAAAAGCCAGCAGGCGGAAGGGGTACAGATATATATCGGTAGTCAATCGGAGTATCAAGAGTTTGAGGGTTGTAGTTTAATTACGGCGAACTACTCGAATGGCAAGCAGACTCTTGGTAGTCTGGGAGTGATCGGTCCAAGTCGGATGGCGTATTCCCAGGTGGTTCCGGTGGTGGATTACACAGCGCGGCTGGTGAGCCGTGCCTTGGAAATAGAGTCAGAATAGGAGAAATTTGACGGTGTCAAAAATGAAAAATCCTGAAGTTAAAGAGCAGCAACCTGTAGAAGAGGCCATCGAGCGAGAAGTTGGGCAGGCTGTAGAGCAGGAACCGGTAGTGGCAGAGGAAACGACAGAAGAACCTTCGCCGGAAGCTGTGTTGCAGGCGGAGTTGACAGCGAGTCGCGAAGAGGCTGAGAAGCACAAGGATCTTTATCTTCGTAATCGTGCCGAAAACGAAAATTTCCGTCGTCGCATGCAGCGTGAAAAAGAGGAGTTGTGCAAGTTTGCCAATGAATCGATTCTGCGTGAAGTGTTGCCGGTGATCGACAATCTGGAACGCGCTGTGGCCCATGCCCGTGAAAATGAGGGGGATGCCGCCAATCTGATCGAGGGTGTCGAAATGACCCTCAGTCAATTTCAGAGTGTGCTGGGTAAGTTTAATGTTACCCCTGTTGAGGCCAAGGGCCAGCCTTTCGATTCTGCCTGTCATGAGGCCATGGGGCAGTTGGAGAGCGATGAGTGCGCACCGAATACCGTTGTCGAGGTGCTGCAGGGCGGTTACATGTTCAACAATCGCCTGTTGCGTCCGGCACTGGTGATGGTGTCCAAGGCGGTAGCGGAAGCCGAAACTAAAACCGACGAAAATTAAACACATATTTCAACCCGATAAGGAGAAATTGTCATGGGTAAAGTCATTGGAATCGATTTAGGAACCACCAACTCTTGTGTCTCAGTTATGGAAGCCGGCGAGCCGACTGTTATTGCTAATGCCGAGGGATCACGCACTACCCCGTCAATGGTGGCTTTTGCTGAAAACGGCGAACGACTGGTTGGCCAACAGGCCAAGCGCCAAGCAGTCACCAACCCCGAAAACACTCTGTTTGCCATCAAGCGTCTCATCGGTCGCAAGTTTGACTCCGAGGCGGTAAAAAGAGATATCGAGATCAGCCCGTTCAATATTGTCAAGGCCGACAACGGCGATGCCTGGGTCGAAGCACGCGGCAAGCAGTACAGTGCGCCGGAGATCTCGGCTATGGTGCTGCAGAAGATGAAGCAGGCGGCCAGCGACTATCTGGGCGAGGATGTGACCGAAGCGGTTATTACCGTTCCTGCTTATTTCAACGATTCCCAGCGTCAAGCGACCAAGGATGCCGGTAAGATTGCCGGTCTTGAGGTGTTGCGTATCATCAACGAGCCGACGGCTGCTGCACTGGCTTACGGCATGGATAAAGAAGTCGAAGAGAAGATTGCTGTCTTTGACCTCGGCGGCGGTACGTTTGATGTGTCGATTCTTGAACTTGGCGATGGTGTGTTTGAGGTCAAATCCACCAACGGTGATACGTTTCTTGGTGGTGAGGACTTTGATCAACGTATCATTGATTACATTGCCGATGAGTTCAACAAAGAGCAGGGCATTGATCTGCGTGGCGACAAAATGGCTCTACAGCGGCTGAAAGAAGCGGCGGAAAAGGCCAAGTGTGAGTTGTCGACCTCCATGGAGACCGACATCAACCTGCCATTCATCACTGCTGACCAAACCGGTCCCAAGCACATGAATCTGAAACTGAGCCGTGCCAAGCTGGAGAGTATTTGTGGCGATCTGTTGAGCAAGCTCGAAGCACCGTGCCGCACCGCTCTTAAGGATGCCGGCTTGTCCGCTTCCGATATCGACGAAGTGATCCTGGTTGGTGGTATGATTCGTATGCCTGCCGTTCAGGAGAAGGTTCAAGCGATCTTCGGCAAAGCGCCGAACAAGGGTGTTAACCCTGATGAGGTTGTTTCCATCGGTGCTGCCATTCAGGGTGGCGTTCTCAAAGGCGACGTTAAAGACGTGTTGTTGCTGGACGTTACGCCACTCTCTCTGGGGATCGAAACCCTCGGTGGCGTGTTGACCAAACTGATCGAAAAGAACACCACCATCCCGTGCAAGAAGAGCCAGATCTTCTCCACTGCCGCTGACAATCAGCCGGCGGTATCGGTTCACGTTCTGCAAGGTGAGCGCGAGATGGCTACGGACAACAAGACCATTGGTCGTTTCGAGTTGACCGACATTCCACCGGCACCACGCGGTGTGCCTCAGGTTGAGGTTACCTTTGACCTCGATGCCAACGGCATCATTAGTGTTTCAGCTAAGGATATGGGTACCGGCAAAGAGCAGTCGATCAAGATTACCGCCTCCTCCGGTCTGAGCGATGACGAGATCGAAAAGATGGTCAAGGACGCTGAGCTGCACTCTGACGAGGACAAGAAGAAGCGTGAGCTGATCGAAGCTCGTAACCAGGCCGATAGCCTGGTGTACAGTACAGAGAAGTCTCTCAAGGATCATGGGGACAAAGTCGATGCTGAAACCAAGACCAACATCGAAGCCGCTCTAGAAGAGTTGAAGAAGGTGATGGAGGGTGATGACGCTGAAGCGATAAACAAGGCGGTTGAAGCCTTGGCTCAAGCGTCACACAAACTGGCCGAGGCGATGTACTCCCAAGCCCAGCAGGAAGCTGGTGCCGAGGGTAGTGAGGGCGCTGGCCCGGAAGCGGCTGCTGAAGGTGACGACGATGTTGTCGATGCTGAGTTCGAAGAAGTGGACGACGATAAAAAGAAATAATCACTGCTTAAGTGATTCATAAGTCGGGGCTGCCATGCAGCCCCGATACCATTTGACCGGGGCGTAATCGTCTCTGGTTTTTGTTGTAGCTTGGTTTTATGAGTAAACGGTGGATGAAGAGTGCTATTCGCCGCCGGGTACTAACGGATCCAGGTGTAAAGGAAACATATTTTGGCAAAACGCGACTACTATGAGGTGCTTGGCGTCCATCAAAACGCCAGCGAAGCCGAGATAAAAAAAGCCTATCGTCGGCTGGCGGTCAAGCACCATCCGGATAAAAATCCTGACGACAAAGTGGCTGAAGAGAAGTTCAAAGAGCTTTCTGAAGCCTATGTCGTGCTGGCCGATAACCAAAAGCGGGCCACCTATGATCAATTCGGTCATGCCGGAGTTGATGGTAGTGGCGGCGGAGGTTTCTCCTCCGGCGGCTTTGGCGGCAGTCCTTTTGAAGATATTTTCGGTGACATCTTTGGCGATATCTTTACCGGTGGTGGCGGATCGCGGCGTGGTCGTGGTCAGCGTGGCGATGATCTGCGTTATAATCTCGATATCAGTTTCGAGGATGCGGCTTTCGGCACCGAGACCGAGATAAAGCTTCCACGTCATCACAGCTGTGAGGCTTGCGGTGGCAGTGGCGCCAAGGCTGGTACCAGCCCGGAAACCTGTCCGACCTGTAACGGCGTCGGCCAGGTGCGTTACCAGCAGGGTTTTTTCCAGATGACCCGTCCTTGTCCTGATTGTGCCGGCACGGGCAGCAAGATTAAACATCCCTGCCCTGAATGTCGTGGCACCGGGCGAGTTAAAGAGAAGCGCAACCTGTCGTTACGTATTCCGGCCGGTGTTGAGACCGGAACGCGCCTCAAGTTGAGTGGTGAAGGGGAGAGTGGCATCCATGGTGGCCCGCCGGGTGATCTGTATGTGGTGATAACCGTGGCCAGCCATCCGATTTTCCGTCGTGATGGCCGCAATGTGATCTGCGAAACGCCCCTCTCCTTTATCCAGGCGACACTCGGCTGTGAGCTGGAGGTGCCGACCCTCGATGGCCGTGTTAAGATTAAGGTTCCGGCGGGAACCCAGTCCGGCAAAATCCTTAAGCTGGCTGGCAAAGGGATTCCTGATCTGCAGGGCTACCGTCGTGGTGACCAGTTGGTTGTATTGCGGGTCGAAACACCGACCAAGTTGACGTCGCGTCAGAAAGAACTCCTCGAGGAGTTTGCCCGTGAGGGCGGCGAAGAGGTCAATCCGATCGGTAAAGGCTTTTTCGAAAAAGTAAAAGAGATGTTTGATTAGAGAAGGCTCAACACAGCTGTGTGTTGTTGTTTTTTAGAATTGTGTTAATATACGCAGCTGTACTCTATTAGGGGTACAGCTGTTTTTTTGTATTTATGCTCTTGGTGAGCGTCTTGGACTCACAGCATCAGGTTGTAGTTGTAGTTGTGGTTAATAAAAAGAGGTTCTCATGTTAAAGCCGGTTTGTCGTGTCCTGATTTTGGTTGCTTTGCTGATGACCCTTGTTCCGGCCGTGTCCGTTGCTGTGGAGTTGATGGCGACCGCCGAATCGTCGTTGTCCATTGAGCCGGCACGTACCCTGTATCAGGGTGGTGAACCTGATGCTGCACTCTCCTTTCTGCGTCGTTATCTGCTGGAACATCCCGATAGCCCCCATCTTAATGCTGCTCATCAGCTCATGGCGCGTATCCTTCTCGAAGAGCAACGTCAGCGTGATGCGTTGTTTTTTCTCCAGCGGATCGATCCACAACAACGCAGCAGCGAAGCGCAATTGCTCCAGGCTGCCGCGCTGCAGCAACTTGGTCAATTGGACGAGGCTGACCCACTGCTCGAATCGCTGTCGGGGGATGACTTTTTTGGCGCTGACCTGCCGTTGTATTATGGCTGTCGTGCCTGTTCACTCAGTGCCCGGAATGAATCTCTTCAAGCTCTGGTTATTCTCAGTCAGGCGTTTCGCTCAACAGATTTGCGCTATCATGATTTTCTCTATGCTCAGGTTCAGCAGATTCTGCAGAATCAGTCTGCAGAGATGGTGGCCGAAGCGGCGTTTATGTTTGCCGATACGCCGATCAGGGACGTGGTGATCCTGTATCAGGCTCAGCAGGCCATTGATATGGGTGATCGTGATCGTGCCCGTGTCTTGGCGCAGCCGCTGATCACCCAGGGGGAGATCATTGCCGTTCAGGTTGCCGCAGCGAAAATTCTCGATCAGGTGGCCGGAATGCCATGGCACCAGCGTGCCATTGGCGTGGTTTTGCCGCTGAGCGGCCGCTATGCGCCGTTTGGTGAACTGGTTAAGCGGGGGATTGAACTGGCCGTCAGCCAGCAGCCACAGCCTCGCAGCCGAATGATCTATGTCGATAGTGCCGCTGACCCTCGGGTGGCTGCAGACGCGGTTCGACGCCTGGTTCAGGTTCATCGCGTCATGGCCGTGATTGGGCCGTTGATCGGCGACGCTGCTGAACGGGGTGTTGTTGAGGCCGATAAAGCCCGGGTGCCGGTGTTGACCCTGTCACACCGGCAAGGATTGCCCCAATTGGGATCTTACGTTTTCCGCAATTCGTTAACGGCCCAGCAACAGGTCGATGCGCTGGCCGACTATGCCATCAATACCTTGGGGATCAACAGCTATGCCGTGTTGTCTCCTGATAATCGGATGGGACAGGATTTTGCCGCCAAGTTCAGTGCCGCCATTGAAGAACGCGGTGGCGATATGGAATATCGCTTGTCGTATGCCGATAAATCGACCGATTTTCGCCGTCAGCTAGTGCTGCTCAAAGGGGAAGATCCTGACGAGCCTGTGGATAAACAAGAGCCGCTGCCTGAGGAGGAAGCGGAAGAGGAGCCGATCCCCGGTTGGCCAACCGTTGAATTTGAAGCGCTGTTTATTCCTGACTATGCGGACACCATTGCGTTGTTGGCGCCGCAGCTGGCTTATTACGGTATCGAAAATGTTCAGCTGTTGGGTATCAATGGCTGGAATTCACCGACCCTGCTCAAGCAGGCGGGCCGTTATGCTCGCGGTGGTGTGTTCAGTGATGGTTTTTTCGCCCAGAGTCCTGATCCACAGGTGAAGGATTTTGTCCGTGATTATCAACAGCAGCTGGGCGAAGCTCCTTCAATTCTTGAAGCACAGGGCTATGACAGTGCCCGTCTGTTGCTGCAATTGCTCAATGATCCGGCTGTGACAACACCACAGCAACTGTACTTACAGTTGATGAATCTTGAAAACTATCCCGGTGTGACCGGGTTGGCAGGTTTTGATGACCAGGGGGAAGCAGAGAGGATGATGTTTTTACTCCAGTTGGGTCGGCGCCGGATTTTACAGCTCCAGGGTTTGCCTTCCCCTCTGCCGCCTGTGACGCAGGATGAATTATTCGAGTGATGGGTGACAAGTGATGGACGGCTATTGGTTGATTATTATAACGGGCCTGGTCTCAGGTCTGATCGCCGGCTATGTCATGTATCGCTCTGACTATTGCCTGGTTGGGATGTTGCGTGATCTGTTTATGTTTCGCAGTGGCACCATGGCTCGTTTTCTGGTGGTTCAGATTGCTGCCAGCCTGATTCTTCTCGAACTGGCGCGAGCCGCGGGTTGGTTGCCGTACTATCCGTCATTGCTGATGGGGCCGGCCAATTTGAGTAGTGTGATCGGTGGCGCACTCTTCGGTTTTGGCATGGTGCTGACCGGTAGTTGTGTGATTGGCTGTGTGTACAGAACCGGGGCAGGTAATGCGCTGGGATTATGCACTCTGTTGGCGATGATTGGCGGCGCGACCCTGTTTGGCGAAATCGCTCCATGGTGGAAAGATGTCACCACGGAGCTTGGCGTGACAACGCAGGTGACCATCCCTCAGTCGCTGGGTATCAGCCCCGCTGTGGTGGTTTTTCCTCTTGCCGCCGTTCTGTTATTGTTGATCCGGCGCTGGTTCAAGGGGGGGCAGTTGATTCTGCCGGCGACGGCACGGGGCTATATTCAGCCGTGGAAAACGGCCGTGATTATGGCCGTGATTACCCTTGGAGCCTGTGTCTTTACCGGCATGCCGTTGGGGATCACTACCAGCTATGTCAAAATAGGTGCCTGGCTGGAAAACTGGTTTATCCCACAGCACGTGACAACAACGGCTTACTTTAACATTCAGGCGCTGGAATACATCCCACCTTTTACATCGACGGTCATTCGCGGTGGTACCATGCCCCATTTTGATGCGATTGCAGCCTTGCAACTCTCCGTTATTCTAGGCATATTGGTTGGAGCATTTTTTTCAGCCAAGCGCTTAGGCGAGTTTCGTTGGGTTTTCCGGGTACCATTACGTCAGTATGGATTGGTGGTTGTCGGTGGTGTGCTGGTGGGATTAGCTGCCCGGATGGCGCCCGGCTGTAATGTCTGGCATCTGTTCGGTGGTGTGCCATTGTTGGCGTGGAATTCAATATTGTTTGCACTCGGGTTGTTGCCCGGTGTCTGGTTGGGCAGCAAAGTACTTTTGGCGCGGTTAGCGTAGGCGGACTGTAAATGGAAACAATCGAATTTGATATTTGTGGTCAGATTTGTCCGTCGGCGTTGTTGACAGCGCTACGGGAGATCAATGCTCATAAAAAAGGACTGAAAGGGGGTACGTTGCAGCTGGTGATTAAAACCGACGCGCGCGACGCGACACGTACCATCCCTTCTGCTGTTGAAAATATGGGCTATCAGGTTGATATTGAACCGTTGGATGGATGCTACTGTATCCGAATTTTTGCAGGGTAACCAATCGTTATGGATGATGTGGACGTAACGTCTGAACAGCAGGTGCTTGAGAAACAGATTGCCCGGCTACAGCTGGAGAACAAGCAGCTGTTGCAACTGGAGCAGGAGGTCATTGGTTATGTTCGAGCCAAGGTTGACCAGCTGTTAAAAATCATGGGCACCTTGCCGTTGCGTCAGGAGGAGCTGGATGATGAAACATTGCTGGCCCTCGACCCGATCGGTATTGTCGCTGAGAGTTTTGCTCAGATCCTTGAGCACCTGAAAGAAACCAACGATGACCTGGTGGTGGCCCGTGATGAGTTGGAAGCGATCTTTAATGCCACCGGTGCAGCGATTCTGGTGCTCGATGATGAGTTGACAATCCACTCCTGCAACCCCAAGGCCTTGGAGCGTTTTGGCATCGATCCATCCACCAGCATTGGTCATCATCTGTGCGATGCCATCCCCGCCTGTCATGATCTGCTCAGCGAAGAATTCCTGCATGATCTGTCTGCCTGTCGGGGTGGACAGATCGATCTGGAAACCTGTTTTCGCGATTACTGTTATCACCTGATTGCCACTCCGGTTTGTGATTCCAACGACCATATTACCTTCTATGTGCTGATCTTCAGCGACATTACCGAGCGTAAAAAAACTGAAGACTCGCTGGTGGAGGCCGAAACACGCCTGACGGCAATCCTCAACACCATGATGGCCGGAATTGTCATTATCGATCCGGAAAGTCATTGTATTGTCGATGTCAACCATATGGCCGCCGAGTTGATCGGTGATCCACGCGATAAGATTATCGGTTCGGTCTGTCACCGCTATATCTGCCCGTCATCGGCGGGAAAATGTCCGCTGACCGACCTGAATCAGGTGATTGATAACTCCGACCGGATCCTGATCAATAGTAAAGGTGAACAGATCCCGATCCTTAAAACTGCGACCATTATTGAGCTGGCGGGCAAGAAATACATCCTTGAGAGCTTTATCGATATTCAAGGGCGTAAGCTTGCCGAGCAGGCTCTGCGAGAAAGTGAACAACGCTATCGCTCCCTGTATTCGGCGATGAAAGAGGGGGTGGCGATCGGTGAGCTGATCTATGATGATCACGGCGTGGTGATCAACTATGTGCTGCATGACGTCAATCGGGCGAGTGCCCAGATATTGGAAAGCACTGTCGAAGAACTGATCGGTTCCCGGGCCTCTGAGCTGTATCAAGGTCAGGCTATTCCTCAGCTGCATATTCTCGATGAGGTGGTCCGTTACGGAGTGCCCAAGGAGTATGAGTTGCCGATTAAGCGTCTGGGCAAGGTGCTGCATGTCTCGGTGTCACGTCCGGAGTCAAATCGTTTTGCCGCCATTATCAACGATGTAACGGCCAGTAAAAAAGCGCAAAAAGAGATTGAACGTCTCGCCTATTACGACACCCTGACCGGTTTGCCGAACCGGGTGCTGATTCGGGATCGTCTACAGCAGGCCATTGCCCAGGCCAAGCGCTCGCGCGCTTTGATCGGTGTTCTGGCTCTCGACCTTGACCACTTTAAGAAAATCAATGACTCGTTGGGGATCGGCTGTGGTGATCGGATGCTTAAAGTCGTGGCTGAGCGACTTAAAAGCCATGTGCGGCAGGGGGATAGTGTTGCGCGTATGGGCGGTGACGAATTTGTTGTCCTGCTTACCGGCATCAACACTCAGAATGATATTGTTACCGCCGCCGGCAAGATTCTTGATCTGCTGGCCGAGCCGGTAAGCATTGACGAGCATGAGCTGGTCAGTACCGGTAGTCTGGGGATCTCCGTTTATCCGACCGATGCCGAAGATGTGGACCTGTTGCTCAAGCATGCCGATACCGCTATGTATCAGGCCAAAGAGACCGGTCGTAACCTCTATCAGTTCTATTCACCGGATATGAACGAGCGGGCCTTTGAGCGGCTGTTTCTCGACTCCGATCTACATCGGGCTCTTGAGCGGCAGGAGTTAGAACTCTATTATCAGCCGCAGATCAATCTAACCGATGGACAGGTGGTTGGTGTTGAAGCACTGTTGCGCTGGAATCATGTTCATAAAGGACAGATCTCGCCGGTGGTGTTTATTCCGCTGGCCGAGGAGTCGGATCTTATTCTTGATATTGGTCGTTGGGTGATGCAACAGGCCTGTCATCAGGCGCGTCGCTGGTACGACGCCGGTTATACCTCGTTGCGTGTTGCCGTAAACCTGTCTGCGCGTCAGTTCCGCAGCGATCTACCCGATATAGTGGCCCAGGTTCTACGTGCGAGTCAGCTCCCTCCCCAGTTGCTGGAACTGGAGTTGACGGAAAGCCTGCTGATGGAAAAACCTGAGTTGGCGCGGATGATCCTCAATAAATTGCAGACTTTGGGCTGCAATTTGGCTATCGATGATTTTGGTACCGGTTATTCATCGCTGAGTTATCTGAAGCATTTCCCCCTCGACCGTCTGAAGATTGATCGCAGCTTTGTCAAGGATCTCAGCGTTGATCCCGATGATGCGATTATTGTTGAGGCGATTATCGCTCTGGCCCATGGCTTACGCCTGAAGGTGGTGGCCGAAGGGGTTGAAACCGTGGAACAGCTTGACTTCATGCGCGAGCACAGTTGCGATGAGGTTCAGGGTTTTATCATGGCCCGGCCCATGTCTGCCGATGATTTTACCTGTTTTTTGCACCAATCCCGTCATAAGACCGATTGATATGAGTGCAGACGATCCCTCTTTATTGCCGGTAGTGACGCCCGATCTGGTGCTGCATGGTGCTGTGGGTGGGCACTGGACCATTGCCGCTATCAGCCGCGGGGTGGTCGAGGGTCTTGATGGCGGACAGAGCTACTGTGGTGCCGCAGTGGATCGGGTGTTTGCCGATGTGCGTCCATCGCTGTGTGATCTGGCCGAAGAGGTGCTCAGCAGTCAGAACTCTCTGCAGGAGATTCCGATCCAGTTTGCCGATGGGCAGCGTTATCGGGCCGAGGTGGTTGAAGGTGGTCTCAGCGACGATTACCGCAGCCATACGGTGATGTTTTACTTGCACCCACTGCCCCATGATCAACGTCGCAGCGTTGAGTCGTTTCATGACATGATCGGCGCCAGTGTAGCGATGCAGGAGGTCTATCGTAAGATCGGTCTCTACGCGGCCTCCGATGCCGCCGTCGTGATTACCGGCGAGACCGGTTCCGGCAAGGAACTGGTGGCGCGGGCGATTCATGCTGAAAGTGCGCGTCACGACAAGCCATATATTGCCCTTAATTGCAGTGCCATTGCCGAAGACCTGCTCGAATCTGAGCTGTTTGGTCACGAAAAAGGAGCCTTTACCGGCGCGGTACGCAGTCATCGTGGTCGTTTTGAACGGGCTGACGGTGGCAGCCTGTTTCTCGATGAAATCGGTGATATGCCGCTGCACACCCAGACCCGGTTGTTGCGGGTACTCGAAGAGCGCAGCGTTGAGCCGGTCGGTTCAGAGCGGGTGCTGCCCATTGATGTGCGGATTATCTGTGCCACCAATGTCGGTCTGGAAGATGCGGTCGGCAAGGGGCTGTTTCGTAGTGATCTTTACCACCGGATCAGTGTATTGCGCATTCATTTGCCGCCGCTGCGCGAGCGTAGCGAGGATATCCCGTTGCTGGTTACTGCCTTTCTCGACCGGTTTAGCCACACTTATCAGCGCCGGGTGGAAAAACTGACACCGGAAGCGATGACATTGTTGCAATCGTATCTATGGCCGGGAAATATTCGTGAGTTACGCAATGTGATGGAGCGCATCTTTGTTGAAAACCATGCCGCGGTGATCGGCGTGCGTGCCTTTTCGGAATGGGTGCGCGAACGGCAGAATTTTATTACCCCGCGCTGGGAAGAATCGCCGGCGCTGTCTGATCCCCCCCTGATTCCCCCCTATCCTCTACCCGTGGCCGCGCCAAGGGAGCTGAGCGAAGAGCGGATTCGGCAAGCGTATACCGCCAGCAATGGCAATATCAGCGCTGCCGCACGTGCGCTAGGCGTCCATCGCGCCACCCTCTATCGCCACTTGAAACGCTTAGGCCTCGATCGCAGCCGCCTGTAACCGAAAAACAATACCTCTATTGAGTTCAGGAAGAGCTCTTCGGCAGGGCAATATAGAAGGTCGTACCATGGTCCGGACAACTCTCCAGCCAAGCTTGGCCGTGATGGGCCAGAATGATCTCTTTGACCAGGGCCAGGCCCAGTCCGGTGCCACCAATGCGCCGACAGTCACTGTTATCGACCCGATAGAAATGGTCAAATATCAACGGTTGATCCGCTTCGGCGATCCCCATTCCCTGATCTGTCACGGAGATTTGAATGGTCGCATCATGATCGCGGGCCGCCAGGGTGATCATGCCGCCAGCGGGGGAATATTTGATGGCGTTGCTTAGCAAGTTCTTCAGCACCTGCAATAATTGGTCGCGATCCCCCCGCAGTGCGGGCAGATCTTCGGGGCATTCCAGCGTGATCTGATGCCGCTCGGAGGCATGACTGAACAGATGGGTGGCATCCCTGAGCAGAGGATACACGATGACATCATCAATCTTGGGGCTTAGTTTTTTGGCCCTGAATTGCTGCAGGTTGAGCAGATTGTCAATTAACTCTTTCAATTTCAAGGTCTCGTCATACACGGTACTGAGGCACTCCCGTCGCATCGCCGGTTCAGGGTCGTTTTCGATGATGAATTCGGTAAAGCCCAGCATGGCGGTCAGAGGGGTGCGCATCTCATGACTGACCATTGACAGCATCTCATTTTTCAACTGTTCGAGCTTGAGCCGCTCGCTGATGTCATGGGCCATCAATACATACACCCGCTCCCCTTCCAGCTCGGTCTGTTGCATATGAATCTCCACCGGGTAGGTGGTGGCATCGCGGCAGCGATGTTTACCGATGAAAACCAATGTTTTCTTCTCCCCCGTGTTGAGGGGGTGTACCAGCTGCTTAAAGGTTTCGAGGTTCTGGTCGGCCAGAATATCGGTAATCTTGAGTTGCAGGAGCTGCCCCTGGCGATATCCTAGCTTCTTTCGTGCACCGAGGGTGGTACGGAGCAATGTCAGACGGGTTCCATCAATCAGATAGATCTCCTCCAGCGACGAATCCAGAATACGACCAAAACGACTGGCCAGCTGCTGTGCTTTTTTCAGGTCGGTGATATCGAGCATGGTGCCGACAACACCGGCAACAGCACCACAGCCATCATGAAACAGCGCCTTATGATAGATGACATTGCGTGGCTGGCCCAGGCTATTGATTACCGTATTTTCATAGCATTGCACACCGCCGTTGCGGATCAACTCCTCATCGGATTGTTTTGCTTTTTCAGCAAGATTTTTGGGAAACAGCTCATCATTGGTCTTGCCGATCAGGTCGTGCTGGTCTTCAGCAAAACCAAAAAAATCAACTCCAGCCTTGTTGCTGCCAAGATACACCCCTTTAGTATCACGATAAAAAAGCGGAACGGCAATAGCATCGAGCAACTCTTCCGTGAACTCCTTTTTCTCCTTCAGAGCATGTTCTGCCTGCTGACGACGAAAATTGTTACGTGTCAACACCATCACCGTCGCCACCAGCCAACCGAAGATCAGGACCACCCCCCACACCCCATAGCGATAGCGATAATAAAATGTCTGTGGTTCATTGATGATCTCGCTGTCGGCGGGAAACTGATAGCGTGACAGTCCCAGTCGTTTCATCTCCTGATAATTGAACCGATAATTGATCTGACCGATAATGGGGCCCGTATAATCCCGAATACTGCCATGCTGTAGCAACTCATCCACCAGACGAACCGCTGCGATCCCCTGGTGTCTGCTGCTGAGCACGAACCCACCCAGTACCCCGTCCGTAATGTAATCGTCCCACAGGGTATAGACCGGGATTTCGCTGTGAGCCCGCACAATCTTTGGAGCCAGACTGAGGGGATAACTGACTCCGTCGCGGTCGCGCAGATAACTCAATAACAGTACCAGGGAGTCTTGAGGCAGGCGTTGAAGTGCTGTTTCCAGCTCAGTGGCAGGCAGACCGACCAGCGGTGTAAAACGCACCCGTTCGCTGTAGTCCGGCACTGCCGCATTCAGCTGTTCCTGCATCAGTTGACCGGTCTGGGTGACATCGCTGATAACGGCGATCTGCCGTGTTGAAGGGTGGAGTGACAGCATCAAATCCAGCGTGGCCTTGAGATCATGTTGCTCGATGACGCCGACAAAATCATCATTTCCTCCCAGCATGGCAGGGGTGAAGTCGGCGATACCGCAAAAAACCACCGGACTATCGTGAAAAATTTGTCGACGGTACAACGCCATAAAATTCAAGGCGTTGTTATCACAAGCGATGATGGCGTCAAAGGTGATGGGTGCGTATTTTAGTTGGTAGAGGGGAGCCAGCAGCGGGAACATGGTTTCCCGATTGATCCGTTTGGTATCCATGTATTCGATGAACAGCTCAACATCCAAGCCGGTGCGGGCAAATTCATCTCGAATCCCCCGCGTGAGCTCATCGGACCAGGCATAGCCCTGATGGTAGGAATGAAGCACCAGTATCCGTTTAGGTGGTAATGATTGAGCAGACCACGCCACGCCAGCGCTACCCAGAGTCCAGCACAGCAGTAAGCCTGTTATTACCAATGCACGAGTTATCATAATCACCTACAGCAGGGCTAAAAATAGCGACGTTTAAACAAGTGTAACGGCCATTTCAGCTTGCGTCTAGCACAAGGTGTTTAGCTGTCTTTAATTAAGTAACGTTCGAAATGATCTTGGTCCGGTTTGCCGGTGTCAAAGTCGTTGTGCAACGTCGCAGTTGTCGCAGTTCCAGCGTCGCTGCGACGTTGCAATCATGGTGAAAATCGCTGCCAACATGCGCAACTGACTGAAATTTGGCATAGCTGGTCATTGGTACATCTTTTGATAGAGTAAAAGGGTAGAGCGATAGAGTATTCAAAGGCGGTACCGTGAAAATGATGAATAAGGAGACGTGAAGTCATGAACAGAGATCAAATGACACGTAATAGCCAGCAGGCTTTGCAGCAGGCCAGGGAATTGGCCTTACAGCAAGGCCACGCTGAAATCGATAATGAGCATCTGTTGCTGGCCCTGCTGGATCAGGCCGATGGCTTGGTGCCGCGATTGCTGGAAAAGATGGCGTTGCCGGTGGCCCGGATACGCCAACAGCTACAGGCGTTGCTGGACAAACGCTCTCAGGTCAGTGGCACAGGGCAGCAGTTATACCTGTCTCCGCGTCTGGATCGGATGTTGAGTAAAGCACAACATGAGGCCGAGAGTTTAAAAGACGACTACATCAGTGTTGAACATCTGTTGCTGGCCCTGCTCGGTGAAGATAAAAACAGCGAACTGGGGCAGCTGTTTGCCGGCTATCAGCTGACGCCTTCTAAGTTGTTGACGGTTCTCGAAGAGGTGCGCGGTCACCAGCGCGTGACCAGTGAAGATCCCGAGTCCACCTATGAGGTGCTGGAAAAATATGGCCGCGATCTGGTTTCAGCCGTTCGCGAAGGCAAGCTCGATCCGGTGATTGGCCGAGATGAAGAGATTCGCCGCGTGATCCGCATCTTGTCGCGAAAAACCAAAAACAATCCGGTGCTGATCGGTGAACCGGGGGTGGGTAAAACCGCTATCGTTGAAGGACTGGCACAACGCATTGTGCGTGGAGACGTGCCCGACGGCATGAAAGACAAAACCATCTTTGCCCTCGATATGGGGGCGCTGATCGCCGGGGCCAAATATCGCGGTGAGTTTGAAGAGCGCTTGAAAGCGGTGCTCAACGAAATCAAAAACAGCGATGGTCGCATTCTGTTGTTTATCGACGAGTTGCACACCATCGTCGGTGCCGGCAAGACCGAAGGGTCCATGGATGCGGGCAACATGCTCAAGCCGTTGCTGGCCCGTGGTGAGTTGCACTGCATCGGTGCGACAACTTTGGATGAACATCGCAAGCATATTGAAAAGGATGCTGCTCTGGAGCGGCGTTTTCAGCCGGTGGTGGTCAGTCAGCCGACGGTGGAGGACAGCATCAGTATCCTGCGTGGACTTAAGGAGCGCTTCGAGGTCTACCATGGCGTCCAGATTCAGGATCAGGCCCTGGTGGCCGCAGCGACCCTGAGTCAACGTTATATCTCCGATCGCTTTTTGCCGGATAAAGCCATTGACCTGATCGACGAAGCCTGTGCCATGATCCGCACCGAGATCGATTCGATGCCGGCGGCCATGGATACGGCAGCGCGGCGGGCGATGCAGTTGGAGATTGAAGAGGCGGCACTGCTCAAGGAATCCGATCCGGCCAGCAAGGAGCGGTTGAAGACACTACAGGCCGAGCTGGCGGAACAGAAGCACGTGGTGGATACCTGCAAGGCGCAGTGGGATGTTGAGAAAGCGGCCCTGCAGCAGGTGCAGCACGTGCGTGAGCAGATCGAACAGGCGGGAAATCAGTTGGAAGCCGCCGAGCGCGATTACGACCTCAACACCGCTGCCGAGATTCGTCACGGTCGTCTGCCGCAGCTTGAGCAGCAGCTTAAGGAACTGGAAGTTGCCGCCGCCGAACGCCCTGAAGGGCAACGGCTGTTGCATGAACGTGTCGGTGTCGAAGAGATTGCCGGTATCGTCGCCCGCTGGACGGGGATTCCGGTCGAACGGATGCTCGAAGGGGAGCGGGAAAAACTGCTCAAACTCGATCAGCTGCTGCATCAGCGGGTGATCGGTCAGCATGAAGCAGTCCAGTTGGTCAGCGATGCCGTCATCCGCGCTCGGTCCGGTATCAAGGATCCACGCCGTCCCATGGGGTCGTTTATCTTTCTCGGTCCCACCGGTGTCGGCAAGACCGAGCTGGCCAAGGCTCTGGCTGCGGCGCTGTTTGACAGCGAAGAGCAGATGGTGCGACTCGACATGTCGGAATATATGGAGAAACACACGGTCAGTCGTCTGGTGGGGGCACCTCCCGGTTATATCGGTTACGATGAAGGGGGCCAGCTCACCGAAGCGGTGCGCCGCCGCCCATACAGCGTGGTATTGTTCGATGAGATTGAAAAGGCCCATCCCGATATCTTCAATGTGTTGTTGCAGATCATGGACGATGGCCGGATTACCGATTCCCATGGCCGCACGGTGGATTTCAAGAATACGGTGATCATCATGACCTCGAATATCGGTGCTGAATATCTGCTTCAGGATGAAGGCGCTGAGGTCAGCGACTCCGCTCGTCAGGCAGTGATGGCGGAATTACGCCGCCGGTTCCGGCCGGAATTTCTCAACCGTGTTGACGATACCGTGTTGTTTCAGCCGCTGAGTCGTGAGCAATTGGCGCAGATTATCGATCTACAGCTCGAGGAGTTACAGCAGCGGCTGTCTGATCGACGGATCAGCATTGTTCTCAGTGATGAAGCCAAACTGCTGGTGTGTGATCGGGCTTATGATCCCCATTATGGTGCGCGGCCCCTTAAGCGTTATCTGCAACATCAGTTGGAAACGCGTATCGGTCGGGCGCTTATCGCCGGTGAGGTGATGGATGACAGCCGAATTGAGGTAGGGGTAGAAAATGGTGAATTAAGCCTGAAGATGGAATAGGTGCAGCAGCCTGCCGATCAGGGCAGTTAAACAACAGGAGCCTCTCGATTGTCATGATCGAGAGGCTCCTGTTGTTGTGTTGTCAGCGCGGTGTCTATTCGTCCTGCTCGGCGCTCAGCATCTCACCGATCAGGTCATATTCGGTGGTGTCGGTGATGCGCAGATCGACGATATCACCGACGTTGGCATTGCCGGAGGTGATATACACCAGGCCATCAATATCCGGGGCTTGGCTGCTGCTGCGGCCCTGCAATAACAGTTCGGTCTCTTCACTGTAGCCTTCGACGAGCACCGGCACCACCTGATCGAGCAGCGCACGGTGTTTGCGGAACGATACCCGGCTCTGGGCTTTCATCAGTTTTTCCTGACGATGCGTTTTGACCTCCTCATCCACCTGTTTGTCTAAGGTGGCTGCCGCAGTACCCTCCTCACGGGAATAGCAGAACACGCCGACCCGTTCGAAATAGCCCTCTTCGACAAAGGCCAGCAGTTGCTGGAACTGGTCGTTGGTTTCACCGGGAAAGCCGACAATGAATGCGGTGCGCAGGGTGATGTCGGGCACTTTGTTGCGCAGACGCTGCACCAGTCGGCGCAGTCCCTGTTCGTCAATGCGACGATTCATCGCCGTCAGAATGCCGTCGGCAATGTGTTGCAGCGGCAGGTCGAGGTAGTTGCAGATCTTCTCTTCGTCAGCTATCAGATCAATCAATTCATTGCTGATACCGTCGGGATAGGCGTAGAGCAGGCGTAACCATTGCAAGTCTTCAATTTTTACCAGCTCGCGTAGCAGTGCTTCCAGGCTGGCGTCATCATTGCGATCTTTACCGAAGGCGGTAATATCCTGGGCAATGAGGTTGATCTCTTTGACCCCCTTGGCGACCAGCTCGCGTACCTCGGTAACGACGGAGGCGATGCTGCGTGAGCGCAACGCGCCGCGTAGCTGGGGAATGATGCAGTATGAGCAGTAGTTGGAGCAGCCCTCGGCAATCTTGACGTAGGCGGTGTAGAAGGGGGTGGCCTTCAGCTGGGGCGTGGTGTGATCATAGAGCGAGTCGGGCTGGCCGACCACATTGAGCTGCTGCTGACCCTGTTGCCAGTCGTCGATAAACTCGACGATTCGCGCTGCATCGGCGGTGCCCATGAACAGATCCACCTCGGGCAATTCTGCCGCCAACTCCTGCTGATAGCGTTGCGGCAGGCAGCCGCAGACAATCAACATTTTGCAGGCCCCATCCTCTTTCAACTGCGCGGCGTCGAGGATGGTCTCAATCGATTCCTCTTTGGCGTCGTTGATAAAGGCGCAGGTGTTGATGATGAGGATGTGGGCGTCCTCCTCATTGGAGGTGATCTCAAAGTGTTCCGGTGGCAGATGGCCGAGCATCACCTCGGCATCGACCAGATTTTTCGGGCAGCCGAGGCTGACCATGCATACTTTTTGTTTCAACACAATTCGTTGTACTCCATCGCCGGATGGCGGTTGTGGCGCTGTTTTTCAGAGGTTCCGGCTCAGGCCGTGGTTTCTATGAACGCATATTGACGTATTGCAGTTCAATGTCGAGGTCTTTGCCTTTGAGCAATTGCATCACGTCCTGCAGATCGTCGATCTTTTTGCCGGAAACGCGAACCTCATCCTCCATAATCTGTGGTTGCACTTTCAGCTTTGTTTCTTTGATCATTTTGATGATCTCTTTACCCTTCTCTTTCGAGATCCCTTGCACCAGGGTGATGTGCTGACGCATCGCACCGGCCGATGCCGTTTCCGGTTTCCCAAAGTCGAGGCATTTGGCCGAGACGCCGCGGCGGGTCAGTTTACCCTTGAGGATATCGATGATCGCCTGCAGTTTGTAATCGTCGGCGGCCAGAATGTCGATCGCTTCTTTTTTAAGATTGATTTCGTTGTGGGTTCCCTTGAAGTCGTAACGTTGATCAACCTCTTTGCGGGTCTGGTTAACGGCATTATCGACCTCTTGCAGGTCTATCTTGGAAACAATGTCAAAGCTGGGCATGAACGTTCTCCCTGGGTAGTTTGTGTGAAAAAACGGTTGGTTTATTTGAAGTTCAACTTTAAATCAGACGGTCGGACAATTTCAACTTTTTCGGGTAGTTCAAAGTGGAATTGTGCCAGCGGCGGCTGTTGATTAAGTGTCACGTTGCGGAATTCGAGTTCCGTGTTGTTGCCGCTGGGATCAAGGATTGCGGCGCGGCGTAACGGTAACCCGGCTGGCGGAGTTTTATCGCTGATCCAGTGGGGAACGGTCAGGGTCAGATTCTTGATATAGGTCGACGTTTTTTTCGGCGTCAACAATAGGCGGTAGTCCTGCTGATCGTTTTGAGCCGGATTGGCCCAACAGACATCAAAATACTGTTCCAGGCGGCCAAGGTTGCGTAAAAACAACATGGGATCGTTGCCCTGTTCCAGTGAATCCTCGACCGGTGAGATCATCACCTGATTATTGTCCGGCAGGTAAACCCACAGGGTTTGACCATCGGAGATAATCTGTTGGTTGCTTGGGACCTTGTAGATCCAGCGCAGCAGGGTTTTGGGCTCGGATGTCGAGGCTTGTTCGAAGCGCATGGAGATGGTGCCGCGACCCGTACGGGTGCGGCCGAGGCTGGCAATATGGGCTTTTTGATAAAATTCAGCATTAAAATCGTGGATGGCCGCTGGATGGTTAATGTCGGCAAAGCGCTGTTGAAGCGGTTTAAGTATGGCACTGGCCGCCATGGGCATAGCTGACGCCGTTAATGGCAGTAAAACAGATAAAACAAGAGTGAGAAGAGTGCGCATGCACAGTTCCTTTCTTTAGGGAAAAAGCAACGAGAGGCTTAGCTTTTAAAATGATTAAATCCTTCGGCACAAACCTGGTGTTCGCTACCATTGAGTTGGACGATATTCAACCTTTTTTCTGCTGGCAGTAGAGTGCCGATACGGGTCAGGGGCAGGTTGAGCTGAGAGGACAGCTGGTCAAGATCGTCGCCGCGCCGCGGCGGTGCGCTAAACAGGAGTTCATAGTCTTCGCCGCCGCGCAAAATTGTGGTTTCATCTTCGGGATGTTGTTGTAGATGGGCGCGAACCTCTGGTGAAAGGGGGATTTGTTGTTGATCGATATGAGCCCCCAGGCTGGATTTCTTCAGAATGTGACCGAGATCCGCCAGTAAACCGTCGGAAATGTCGATCATGCTGCTGGCTAATCCCTGCTCCGCCAGGGCGCGGCCCAGTGCCAGTCGCGGTGTCGGACGGTGGTGACGCTGGCTGAGATAGTCGCTGGGCGTCTCCCCTTTCTTCAGCAGTGCCAGAGCTAAGGCACTGTCGCCGAGAGTGCCGGAAACATAGAGCGCTTCACCCTCTTGAGCACCATCGCGTCGGATCATCTGTGTTGCTGAAACACTGCCTTGAACGGTGACTGAAATCAGCAGCGAGTGGTTGCTGCGGCAGGTATCGCCACCGCATAGAGTTGTCTGCGCCGCCAGAGCTTCGTCTAAAAAACCGCGGCAGAAATTATCCAACTCGATTCCGGCCAGATCCGTTGGCAGCCCGACGCCAAGGTAAAAATGGTGTGGTGTTCCGCCCATGGCAGCGATATCACTCAAATTGACGGCGGCACTCTTGCGACCCAGACTGTACATATCAGTCCAGCAGCGGCGAAAGTGAACGTCTTCGATTAGCAAGTCCTTGCTGGTTAACAGCAGTTTGTCTTCAGGCAGGGTTACCGCCGCGCAGTCGTCACCGATTCCGCAGACAACGTCAGGGCTCTGTAGTACTTGGCGTTTGATTCGATCAATCAGTCCGAATTCGCCCAGCTCTGCCAGGGATTTAAAAGGGGTGGATTCACTCATCCGTCCAGCTTATGCAAAGAACAGCAAAAAGTCCAGTCTAAGCCAGCTATGACGAGCTGTCCTGGGACAATTAGCGTCGATTTGGGGGCTTTTGTACCTGAATCTATGTTGTCGGGGGCTTGTTTATGTCTGGTTGTGGTTTTTGGTGGTGGAAAAATGTCGATGGTACGGGCTTTGTGGTTTGTGGCATAAGTTATAGTTATTATAGCTTTTTTCATTTTGTAACAGCGTACACCTGTTGTGGACTTAGTGTGTTGTTGGTTTGCTGGCGACCGCAATCGATTTATGTGGGGAGATTTTTTTCTGTGTGAAAGATTGAACGACAATGTCGTGAAGGATAATAGCTGAGGGCTTTTTCATTTGTTTAATGTTGACGAATAGAGCTTTGATCTGTGATAAATGTAAGGAGGATAAAAAGCTGTTCTAAATTTGCCGGGGCTACCGATGAACTGCATTCTCTCTTTTACTCTGTTCTTTTTAGTACTCAGTTGTAACGTAACACTGCCGGTGTGGGCTGCACAGCGATCTGCAGATGATATCGTCCTTGGCATGTCGACGGCGTTGAGCGGTCCGACCGCCGAACTTGGGCGACGCATGCGTGATGGTGTTCAGATCGGGCTGGATCGCATTAACCGTGAAGGCGGGATCCGGGGCCGCGCGTTACAGCTGCGGGTCTATGATGATGGTTATGAGCCCTTTCGCGTCGCGCCGAATATGCGGACACTGATCGAAGTGGATCAGGTGCTGGCCATTATCGGTAATGTCGGCACACCGACAGCGATAGCCGCCTTACCCATTGCCAAAGCCAACAATACCCTTTTCTTTGCTCCATTTACCGGTGCCGGTCTGCTTCGCAAAATGCCGCCTGAGCGTTATGTCGTTAATTTTCGCGCCAGTTACGCTCAAGAGATCTCAGCCATGGTCGATGCCTTGATTGATCAGGGTGGTCTGGATGTCGATCAAATTGCTTTTTTTACCCAGCGTGATGGCTATGGAGATGCCGGCTATATCGGCGGTGTCGCCGCCTTGAAACGCCATGGTGTAAAAGATGATCGAAGAATTCTGCATGTCCGTTATGAACGGAACACGTTGGCGGTGGAAAATGCCCTGGCTGATCTTTTATTCTCTCGTAACGATATCCGGGCTGTAATCATGGTCGGTGCCTATGCGCCCTGTGCTAAGTTTATCCGCCTGGCGCGTCAGTCTGGACTGGACGCCTTGTTCCTCAATGTATCGTTTGTCGGTAGTGAACTGTTGTTACGCAAGCTTGGTAAGGATGGAGATGGTGTTCTGGTGACTCAGGTTGTGCCACCGCTGGAGAGTGCTGCAGTGCCGATCGTGCGTGAATACCTGAAGGATCATAAGGCGTTTAATCCAGAAACTGTCCCTGATTATGTCGGGTTGGAGGGTTATGTCGCGGCACGTTTGCTGACGCTGGCCTTGTCGCGAATTGAAGGGGAACTGACCCGCGAGAGTATTGTTCAGGCCCTGGAGGGTTTGGGCCGTTTTGATCTCGGTTTGGGGGCGCCATTGCATCTCGGTCCGTTACAGCATCAAGCCAGTCAACATGTCTGGGTGACACGGTTTGACGATGGTGACATCGTCCCATTCCAGTGGGCGCAGATCCGCTCGCTCCTGAGTCAGGGGGGGGGGCGATGATCTCCGGTTCACAAAGCCGGTCAGTATTTACGCTGGTCTGGATATTGATTCTTACCGCAGTTATTGCGGTATCGATCGTGATCGGTATGGGATACCGGATTGTCAGCGATCTGAATGCACAGAAGGATGAGATCCGTACCGAACTGGTAGAAAATCGCGGCGTGGTTGAGCGGCTGCAGACCCTGGCCGCTCAAATTCGTTCTGAATCGCTGACGCTGTTCTATGAACCGGATCAGAATAACCTTCATAATGAAACGGTGCATCACTATTCGACCGTACTCCAGCCACTGCTGGCGAGGCTCGATGATGACTCCTCGCAGTCCCTTGTCGGGTCGCAACAGGCCATTGAAAAACTCAATCTGTTGACGGGTCAGGCCGATGACTGGCATTGCCGCTATCGCCAGGTCCAGCAGGATTATCTGCAGGGTGGGCAGCTGTCCCATGTGCGTGGGCTGTTGCAGCAACTGGGCTCGTCTGCCGATATTCTTCTCGGACAACAACGGCTCAGTGAGGCGGTTCAGGTTCGGCGTTGGCGCTTGACGGCATCGACGGAGGCCAGAGACATTGCCGCTAAGATTCTTGAAAAGCGGGGGGAACGCTGGTTTCCATTGTTGGCTGAAGTGAAGGCCGAGGTTGATAGTTTGGCTCGGCAAGTTGAAATGCTGGCCAGTACCGCCCAGGTCGACCATCTTGCCGATATCCGCGATAATCTCCTTAAGCCGGGTCTGGAACATCTGGAGCGTAATCTGCTGATTATGGAAGAGGAACAGGTTCTGCCCGTCGGCAGTACCAGCCACGCTCTTGAAGATCTGAAAATTTCATTGTTTGGCGAAGGATATCGGATTGAACCGAAGCTCCAGACCGTTATTGCCGATGGCGGCTTCTATCAGCTATGTCGCGATCGTCTGCAACTGCATCAACAGCGAATGGGTTTGGAAAAAGAGCTGCAGCAGAGTTATGTTGCGTTGGAGAACCTCAACGCCTATCTCTTACAGTTAACCCAAAAGCGGATACAGACCCTGGCACAGCAAGCGGAACAACGTGTTGGACAGGTTTTTGAGCAGATAAAGATCGGTGGTGGCGTTGTGTTGCTGCTGTTTATCGGTCTCGGCGGGTTGATTTCGATATTGGTACGGCGTCAGATTCGCCAGTTGGCCCTGTTGCAGCGCCATAAGGAGTTGATCCTCCATGCTGCGGGTGATGGTATCGTCGGCTTGGATGGTCTGGGACGTACCACCTTTGTAAATCCGGCGGCGGCTCAGCTGCTGGGTTTTGAGGTCGATGAACTGATCGGCGAGAATTTCAGTGAGATGATGCCGGTGGTGCGCGAGGATGGTGATTTTCTGTCCGACGGCGAGCACCCGGTGCGCGAGTCGTTATGTTTAACCGCAGGTGAGGTCTGTCGTTCTGATCTGGAATATTTTCAGCGTCGCGACGGCTCATTGTTCTCAGCGCAGTATGTCTGTACCCCGTTGATCGATGAAAATGGTCACAATGAGGGTGCGGTACTGATCTTTAAGGATATCACCGAACAACAGCAGGTTAAGCAGCGGTTACAAGAAAAAAAGCGCTTGCTTGACCATATGGCTAATCACGATGTCCTGACCGGTTTGCCCAATCGACGTCTGTTTAAAGACCGTCTCTACCATGCCATTGAACGCGCAAAACGCATGTCCAGCAATATGTCGGTATTTTTTATCGATCTTGACCGGTTTAAAAAGATCAATGACTCCCTAGGCCATGAGGTGGGTGATAAGTTGCTGTCTGCTGTTGCTCAACGTCTCCAGCAGAATATCCGTCGCTCTGATACCCTGGCCCGGTTGGGCGGGGATGAATTTGTTGTTGTCCTTGAGGACTCGGCGGCAACACATCAGGCGGCGGTTCAGGCCCGTACCTTGATGGATGAACTGGCAAAGGTGTTTGAGATCGACAGTCATCGGTTGTTCATGTCGGCGAGTATCGGTATCAGCCGCTATCCGCATGATGCTGAAGATGCAACGGGGCTGATGACCAGTGCCGATGCGGCGATGTACTACGCCAAGGCGCATGGTAAAAATAACTTCCAGTTTTACACCCCGGAGATGAATGCGCGAGCGCAGGAGTTTTTGCAGCTGGAGACGCGGTTGCGCGATGCTGTTGCGCAAAAAGAATTTGTTCTACTCTACCAGCCGCAAATCGATATGCGTGACCGGTCTCTGGTCGGCGTTGAGGTGCTGCTGCGTTGGAATCATCCGGAATTGGGTGTTGTTTCTCCCGATGACTTTATTCCATTAGCGGAAGAAACCGGATTGATTATTCCTATTGGTGAGTGGGTATTGCAGACGGTATGTGAACAAAATCAACAGTGGCTGGCACAGGGGATCACGCCGGTACGGGTTGCGGTGAATATTTCAGCGGTGCAATTTTATAGCGATTTGCAGGCGACGGTCGAGCGGGTACTGGAGCAGACGGCAATGTCTGCTGATCTGCTCGAACTGGAGATCACCGAAAGTATGCTGATGGAAGACGATAGCCGGGCAACCTCCCTGCTCAACAGTCTTAAAGAGAAGGGGATTCATCTCTCGATTGATGATTTTGGTACCGGCTATTCATCCTTGAGCTACCTGAAACGGTTACCCGTGGATAAACTGAAGATTGATCGCTCCTTTGTCTGTGATATGACAGAGAATGATAACGATGCCGCCATTGTCACCTCGATTATCGCCCTGGGGGGAAATATGAACCTCGAGGTCATTGCCGAAGGGGTGGAGCTGATTGAGCAGGAGCATTTATTGCGTGAACATGGCTGCTATATCGGTCAGGGCTATTTCTATGCGAAACCCATGAAGGCCGAGGAATTTGTTGAGTGGTTATGTTGATCTCATTTGCGTTGTTGTTGCGGCTCAGCGTCAAACAGGCTGAGAAAGTTTTGCGTCAGACCGGGGTGGAGGTCGGAACCGGACATCTCCAGGAAAATTTTTTTGATCTCATCGGGTTCCAGGGCTTTTCGATAGGAACGAGAGGTGCGCAACGCATCAAATACGTCAGAGATAGCCGTCATCTGACTGCTGAGGTTTTGTGTCCATTCGCCATGAAGCCGTGGGTAGCCGCGTTGATCAAAACGCATGTGGTGCTCAAAGGCTGTAACCACGGCCAGACGCGGAACGCCCGGGTTTTCCAGTAAGTATAATGCACCGCGTTGCGGATGTTCCTGCATCAACTTCCATTCATCAGCGTCCAGTTTTCCCGGTTTGTTGAGAATTTCGCTTGGGATAAACTGTTTACCGACGTCATGTAACAGTGCAGCGATACCGATATCGTGTAGTTGCGCTCCTTCAATCCCCAATGATCGGGCCTGGGCAATATTCAGCAGACAGACATTCGTTGAATGGACAAAGGTATAGTCGTCCATCTGTCGCAAAGGAGCCAGGGCGAGCAAGGGTTCGGCGTTGAATTGCAATGCGTCGATAAATGACGACACCATATCGCCTAATCCGACCATGTTGAGTTGCTGCTGATTTTTGACCGCAGCATAGATCTCCATAAACCGATCCAGTTCCTGTGCGGTGTAATTCTGTTCGAGCTGACTGTGTTGTTCGTTCGGTGCAAAGTCAGAATGATCTCCCGTTTCGTTGTAGCGTACGGTGACCGATCCGCAACGGATCCGTTCACAGTCGGGAGGTGGTTGAGTGGTTTCTGCACAGAGCCAGACGACGAGCAGGGCCAGCTCTTGCGTTGTGAGCCCGCGGCGTAATTCGATATGACTTACTCCACAGTTGGCCATGGCTTTGCTCAGACGCTGTTGATGGAGGCTGGGGCTCAATGGCATATCGTCGATAATCAATTCACGGTGGATAATCATCAGGCGGATGCCACTTTGGTCCGCCAGTAGCGTCTGGTGAAGTTCCTGGGCTGTTTTGCACAGCTGAACCACCTGAGGATGGTGAACCGAATAGAGGTTGGCATTGGCCATGGCAATCGCCAGGGTGCGGATGAAATTCTGCAGTAGTGCTTGCCTGTCGTTCATCGCTTTTCCTCCCCTGTCTGTTGACTGCTGGTTGGATGCTCCTTGAGCGCTGTCGGCAGGAAAAGAGATAAGGCATCGAGGACCACTGAGCGCAACCGCTTATGGAGTAATGGATGACGGATGAGGTTGCTGCTGTGGCGCAGGCTCTCCAGCTCCGCTAGCGCCTGCGGGCTGGCTGAATTTGCCAGGGCATGGATGACGGCAATTTTGTGCTCAATGGTTTCTCGGCTCAAAGGTTGAGAGTGCAAAAGTTGGATCAGGGCGGTCATAGCGGCGGGGCTGGGGTTCTTACCGGCCAGTTGGATCGCTGTGTGGTGATGGAGGGCATTGCTGTCGGCCAGTTCCGTGAGCAGGGTTTGCTCGGCATGTGACGGTGCAATCTGCAGATAGAGGCTAACCAGTTCCTGCCACACCCGTGGATGACAGTGCTTTTCCAGCGGAATAAGACTGTCGAGCATGATGGATGGATTGATGTGCTGCAGGATAATCAGTAAGTTTCGTACGTAGTACCAGCGATGGTCATCAAGCTGTTCAACGACGGCTTGAACGCACAGGGAGCCAAAGTTCGATAATACCTGAATATAGTAGCGGCGCAGGGCAGGTGACGACTCGCCGGCCAGACGTTTAAGGAGCACTGGGATGGCCGGTTCCCCGATTCGTTGCAGAAGGTCTTGAACCTGGTCGTAGCTGGGTTTTCCCCATATCGTCAAGGCATTGAGCAGTTTGTCGATAAACAGGGGCTGATCGAAGCTGTCGAGTAGTTGATGACAAAATACGCCGTGATGAGGAGCCGTATTACATAGCTCGTTCAGTTGCTGATGACAACGACAGAGCAGCTGAAAATCACCGGTTTCCAGCGCGATATCCCAGAGTTCAGTGAGGTTGCTGTGGAAGGCATCGTATGGAGGGTCCGTGACCAGTTGGAGTAACATGAAAATAATATCGAGATTTTTCTGCTCAATGCTGGCGGCATCAAGGTCAGATTCAAGCTTTGCGCTGTACGGGGTGTCGGATGACGGCGGCGGTGATTTGATTATTCGCTCCATCAACTCCTGATAGGCCTGCGGAACATAGTTGTTGGAGCTGTCCTGACTGAGCAGCTTCTGCATACGCTGTTGCGTGTCGTCCTGCTGAAGCTGCGAGGTACCGCCGACGGTTGAGGATGATTGTTCGCCCTGTGACAGGTTGCTGAGAATCGACAGAACATTTGTCGGCAGTTGCTGGGTGTTCTGCGCCCCATCCGCAATGATCTCCATCAACTCGTTGCGGCTGAGTTTCCCCGCCAATTGACCAGTCAGTTGCGGCAGGTCTGTTGTGGCCCGGAAAGCGCTGCGGAGGAACTGGCGGCGTAGAGGTTTGCTCAACCCTTTGATCAACGTATTGAACTGATGCAGCTCTTCGGGGTCAGGCTGATCTTCTTTGGCCAGCTCTTCGACAAATGAACTGATTGTGACGTCGTAATCATGTTTCCAAATCTGATCATTTTCTTCACCGCCTTGTTCATTGATCGCTGTTGCCAGCCAATTCGGGTCAACAGGGCAGCCATTGCCCTGACCGTCGCGGCTCAAGGTGCCCTCAATCATGCCGCTGATAAAACGTTGCCAGAGTGTACTTTGGTTCTTTTGAACCACCTGCTTGTTCAAGGTGGCCTCGCCCGTGATCTCCTGGCTGGAAAAAGCACCGTAGTCGATTAGAGTTAGAATGATGTTTGTTGCGCCCTGGTGGGCGAGAGCGGCGGATGCGCCACCGCGCTCGACGAGTTCGTCTCGGTCATAGGCCAGAACTTGACAAAATGAACTGAGTTGGTCGCTGGTGACGCCCCAACTGATGCGTAGCGTGGCAATATGGTGAGAAAAAAGATTTTTGGCAAAATCTTTAAATACCGGGTTATGGCTGTCGAGGACACCGTTCCCCAGCAGCAGTTTGTCTTCGGCAATCCCCAACTCCAGAATCGGGTTGAATTCCAGCACCTGATTAAGATAGTGCATCGCTTTATCGAGGGCCTGGTTGATGAGTGGATGGTGGGGAGGGTAGGCCGAAATCTGTCGACGGGTGATATTGAGTTCGTAGACAAACTTAGCCAATACGCCAAGGTCGAAACTCTCTGTCATCGTCGAGTGGGTCATCGTCAGCCTCTCTGCAAAACCGGCTCAGTTCATAGCGATGTAAATTCTAGCCACTGCTGGATCATCGCCTTTAACTCTCCATGTTTTGATGCGTAAGCAAAAAAGGAGAGAGATCGAAGGCGGATGTGATCGCATACTGGGATTAAACATATCATAGAATGGTGGCAACACAGTAGCGGTGGGAACTTTTAATCGACATGAGGCTGGCGGAATTTCGAGAATTTAATCTCGAACAGCCCCCATCCGACAGTCTTGCGTCGACAATGACTAAAGTGTACCAAAACTGTCATAATATGCTATGGTGCAGCTGGTTCAGAACATAATTAAATGAGCAAGGAGTGTAGAGGTGAAATATATTGGAGCTCATGTCAGTGCTGCTGGCGGGGTGTTTAATGCGCCGGCCAACGCTGCAGCCATTGGCGCAACGGCTTTTGCCCTGTTTACAAAAAATCAGAAACGGTGGAGTGCGCCTGCCTTGACGGATGAGGTGATTGCGCGGTTTAAGGCTGCCTGCCAAACCCATGGCTACCGGGCGGAACAGATTCTTCCCCATGACAGCTATCTGATTAATCTCGGTCATCCTGAAACGGACAAATTGGAAAAATCGCGTCAGGCGTTTATCGATGAGATGCAGCGTTGCCAACAGCTGGGATTGATTCGTCTCAATTTTCATCCCGGTAGCCATCTCAAACAACTTAGCGAAGCAGATTGTTTGACCCGGATTGCCGAATCGATCAATCTGGCGTTGCGGCACAGTGATGGTGTGGCCGCGGTGATTGAGAACACCGCCGGACAGGGGACTAATCTTGGTTATTGTTTTGAGCACCTCGCGCAGATTATTGATCAGGTGGAAGACCAGAGCCGGGTCGGGGTTTGCCTTGATACCTGTCATACCTTTGTCGCCGGTTATGATTTACGCGGTCCACAGGCGTGTGAGCAAACTTTTGCCGAGTTTGAGCGAGTGGTGGGTTTTGACAAGTTGATGGGGATGCACCTCAACGACAGTAAGACGCCGTTCGGCAGTCGGGTGGATCGTCATGCCAGTCTGGGGCAAGGGGAGATCGGCTGGGACTGTTTTGAATATATTATGGCCGATCCGCGTTTTGACGGCATACCGCTGATTCTGGAAACCACCGATCCCTCCTTGTGGCCGCAGGAGATTGCGGCGTTGAAAGGGTTTGCCGGGCAGTAAGTCGGGTTAGCGGAGCGTAACCCGACAATCTATGCTTAAGGTCAAGTTCGCGGGTTTCGTCCCGCAGCCGACGTACTTTTTTGAAGGGCCACAAAAAAGTAAGCAAAAAATGGCCTTGAAAATCAAGGCAACTAACGGTGGAGCTAACGGTTTCAGTGTGCGGACTACGTATCATCCCGAGCTGCGAAGGCGGGCCTGATCCCTTGCGGCCCGCTTAACTTGATAGATGATATTTCATCATGGACAAATTGAACTCATTGTACAAAAAAAGCGGTTACCCGACAGGGCAACCGCTTTTTTGTTGTTTGTGGTTCAGGCTGATTAACGAACCAGAGGACCCGCGTTACGAATCTCTTCGGTAACACCATCGGCAAACTTTTCAAAGTTGGCGTGGAACGCTTTGGCCAGACCCGTTGCCTTGGCATCGTAGGCTGCTTTGTCTTCCCAGGTGTTGCGTGGGTTGAGAATTTCAGCTGGTACGTCAGGGCAGCTTTGTGGGATATGCAGGCCGAAAATCGGATCCTGCTGATAGTCAACCTTGTCCAGTTTGCCTTCCAGTGCCGCATTGAGCATGGCGCGGGTGTAGCGGATCTTCATCCGTGAACCAACACCGTAAGGGCCGCCGCTCCAGCCGGTGTTGACCAGCCAGCAGGAAACCTCATGCTTGCGGATCTTTTCCTTGAGCAGATTACCGTACTCGGAGGGATGCAGTGGCATAAATGGTGCGCCAAAGCAGGCCGAGAAGGTGGTCTGGGGCTCGGTAACACCTTTTTCGGTTCCCGCCAATTTAGCGGTGTAGCCGGAGATGAAGTGGTACATGGCCTGTTCCGGAGTCAGCTTGGAGATCGGAGGCATAACACCAAACGCATCAGCGGTGAGCATGATGATGTTTTTCGGATTGCCGGCCATCGCTTCGGGAACGATGTTGGGGATCTGGCTGGTCGGGTAAGCGGCGCGGGTGTTCTCGGTGATGCTGGCATCATCGAGATCGACAAAACGGGTGGTGGCGTCCATGCCGACATTTTCGAGGATAGTCCCGAACTTGCGGGTGCAGTTGAAAATTTCCGGCTCCGCTTCTTGGCTCAGGTTGATCACCTTGGCGTAGCAACCGCCTTCAAAGTTGAATACCCCGTTGTCGGTCCAGCCGTGCTCATCATCACCAATCAACTGGCGCTTTGGATCTGCCGACAGGGTGGTTTTACCCGTGCCGGACAGGCCGAAGAATACGGCGGTATCGCCGGCGCTACCGACATTGGCGCTGCAGTGCATGGGCAATACGCCACGTTGTGGAAGCAGATAGTTGAGAACCGAGAAGACGCTTTTCTTGATCTCACCACTGTAGGCCGCCGTGGCAATCAGCACCACTTTGCGCTCAAAGTTAATGATGATGGCCGCTTCGGAACGGGTGCCATCAATCTCAGGAATCGTTTTAAAGTTAGGGGCGGCAATAACGGTGAAGCCAGGAGCAAAGTTTTCCAGCTCGGCATCGGTGGCCTTGATCAGCATGTTGCGGGCAAACAGGCTGTTCCAGGCTCGGGTGCTGATCACGCGCACCGGCAGCCGGTATTCCTTGTCGGCACCGGCGAAGCAGTCTTGAACAAACAGATCGCGCTCCTGCAAAAACGCCATCATGCGGTTGTACAACGCATCAAACTTGTCAGCATCGAACGGGCGGTTTACGTCGCCCCACCAGATATCATCAGCGCTTTTGCCGCTTTTAACAATAAAGCGGTCGTTAGGAGAGCGGCCTGTGTAATCGCGGTTGGAGACGACAATTGGTCCCTGGTAGGAGAGGTGACCTTCGCCACGACAGATGATCTCTTCGTACAGGGCGGGAGTGCATAGGTTGCGCTTGATGCTTTTTACGTTGGTGATGCCGTGCTGTTCCAAGAAGTTATCAGACTGACTCATGCTTCTATGTTCTCCTGATCGGGGGATTGTAGGATAATGACCTACATAGTAAAAGAACAGAGGACAAAAGGCGGATACACGTTGTAAATCGCCTCTGCGATTTTTTTACCGTTATTGAAGATCCACTTCATATCTTTCCGTTTGCGAAGAGTCAAGTAAAACTCGCCAAAAGTCGACGGCATTCTGGCAAAACACTGTGATCATGGTGTTTGACGTCAAAATTACACAAAGGGTGTTATGTCCTATGTAGGGTAATGATTCAGTGAGAGTGAAAAAATTGATGGCTGTCAGAGATGGGGGGGGAAGTTTTAAGCTTTGTTAGCAGAAATTAAGTGGTATTTTACCAGCGTAAAAAAAAGCCAGCCCGTTTGTTCGTGGGCTGGCTTGGTATTAAGCTTTCAGGGTGAAATGATTATTCGCTGAGATCAGCCGTACCGCCACCGGGGTTCAGGCAACGCAGGGTCAGTTCTTGGGCGATCTCTAAAAGTGCTGTTGCCGTTGGTGAATCGGGATCGGACTCGACGATGGGAACCCCGGAGTCTCCGGCTTCAACCATGCGCGGATCCATGGGGATCGAGCCCAAAAACGGCACGGTCATGTCGGCGGCCATTTTTTGGCCACCACCTTTTTTAAAGATATCGACCACCTCGTTGCAATGGGGGCAGACGAAGCCGCTCATGTTTTCGATAATACCGAAAATGGGCAGATCCATCTTGCGGCAGAAGGTGACCGACTTGCGTACGTCAACCAGCGCCACTTTTTGCGGTGTTGTCACCAGCACTGCACCACTGTTTTCACCGAGGAGTTGGACAATGGACAGCGGTTCGTCACCGGTGCCGGGGGGGCAGTCGACCACCAGGTAGTCGAGTTCGCCCCATTGTACGTCTTTGACAAATTGCTGGATTACTCCCGCTTTGGCCGGGCCGCGCCAGATCAGGGCATCGTCATTGCTTTTGATGAGAAAGCCGATGGACATCACCTTGAGGTTGCCGCGTTCAACGGGGAGCATTGAATCTTCGCCGACACCCGGACGCTGTCCTTCCATGCCGAGCAGGGTCGGGACACTGGGACCATGCAGGTCGATATCCAGCAGGCCGACTTTGGCGCCCTGCTGTGACAGAGCCAAGGCGATGTTGGTTGCCGTGGAGCTTTTACCGACGCCACCCTTGCCGGACATGACGACAATCTTGTGCTTGATGGCCGCCAGGTTATTGGCCAGTTTCTCTTCGGCTTGCTGTTTGTCACACGCTTGCTTGTCGTTGTCGGAACAGTTCCCATTCTTGGAACAGCTGTTACAGGCGTCGTTTGCCATGTGAGTTCTCCTTTTTGTCGCTTATATCGATTAATATATGTATGTAAGAAAATATCGAATGCCACATGGAGACTAATCCCACAGGGTATGGCTTGTCAATTTAGAATCTTTGTCATGGAACGGGACAATAAAATTTCGTCGTATTATCGCAATGTTTAGTTTCATTAAACATCCGTATAACCCCGTTTTATTTTTCTTGACGAGCGATATTGCTGACTGTTAGGTTCAGCAATTGATTTAATCTGCCACGTACAATCTATTTTAAAACCAGGAGGAAATGATGAAACGACTGTTCATGCTGGTTGCCGTGCTGGTCGCGGTAGCACTGGCTGCGCCAAGTTGGGCGGCTATTGAGTTCTTTGGTACGGCCAAGGTCAAGCCGACCTACTATGATGATTTCGACTTTAATGACGATGCAAATGATGGATTAACTATCAACGAAGGGGGGCTGACCAAGGGCGCACATATGCGCGCCGAGCTGCGTCTGGGCTGGAAAGCCCAGGGCGATAAGTGGTCGGTGAAGATGATCACCGAGGCCGACGTGATCATGCAGAAGGATACCGCTGATCGTAGCTACTATGTAGGTTCTGACAAATATGAAAATCCGAATACGGGCGGTGAGTTCGGTATCGAGCGTGTTGAGCTGCTTTACAAATTCAATCCGGCATTCGAACTGCAGACCGGTTGGGATATCCGTGCCCTGGATATCAAGACTGGTGGCCTACTCTACGGCGATGATCATCCGTTCATCGGTTTCCGCGGCCAACTGGCCGCGAATACTAAGTACGAGTTGCTCTACATCCCGGTTCAAAACTATGTCGATGTAAAGTCTCAGCTGGAAGACAAATATCTAGATGCAGTAGATAGTAATGACTGGCGTGTCTATTCACTGAAGCTTAATCGGAAAGTTGGCGGTTTTAACCTCAGCCCATTTGTCGCTTACAGCGACAATGATGCTCGAGAAGCAGAAGTTGCTTACTACGGTTTTGAAATGACCGGCAAAGCCGGCAAGTTTAAGCCGTCGTTTGAGATCGTGTTTGCTGATGGTGAGTTCGATGCTGGTAGTGACATCTCCTCCATGGCCGCCTTTGCCGGTATCGAAATGGATGTGTGCAAGGCCTTTACCCCCTATGTCGCTCTGCGTTACACCCAAGGCGATGACGATGCGACAGATGACGATGTCGAGGGCTGGGTTGGTATTACCGACATCGGTCGCTTCACTCCGCTGATGGGGATGGACGGCGGCATTCTCAGTGAAGATCTCGGTCAGAGCTATGGCGCAACCCTCTACTCCTATTCACCAGAGCGTTTCTCCTCCGTCAATAAGGCTAACTTCTATGGTGGAATTGGCAACGGTGGATCTGGTAATAACCCAGGTCAGATTCTGGCTGCGATTGGTGCCAAGGGTGATCTGTCCTCGGTTGTCGACAAGCTGAGCTACAAAACCCAAGTGTTCTTCATTTGGTACGATGAGACAGATAATCTGGTCAATGCTAAGGATTCGAGCAAGGATGTTGACGACTATGCTGGTACTACCTTCGATCTGCAGTTGAAGTATGCTCTCGATAAAAACTTCAGCATCGATTACATCTTTGGTGTCTTTGTGCCGGGTGACGGTATCGAAGATCAATACGGTGACGATGTAGCGATGACCAACTGTCTGACTCTGGCCTGGACCTATTAAACTGTAGTAAAAAGATCCGGAGAGTACTGCTGAAAACCCCGGTTCTTGATGGGCCGGGGTTTTTTTTGTGTGCGCCCGGCAGGGCGCGTGGCGCGTAAGCGCCATCTGTTCAGTTTGAACAATCTGAAAAGAAAAGGAGGAGCGGATGCGTTGTCGAACACGCTTGGCTCAGGTGGTGGGCTTGGTGCTGATGCTTTTGTTGTCTTCCGCAGTGCTGGCGGCCAACTGGCCGCAGTTGGAGAAGCGGCTGCAACAGTGGCCGGGGGAAAAAGAGGTGACGTTGCCGGCGGGGGTCGATCCCTTTGATGACCCGCTGTACGCTTCTGTGGTTGATCTGTTGTTGGAACAGGGTTTTGCCATTTTGCCGACTGCCGGTGAGGCAAAGGGCGGTCTGGTGCTGAACTTCCGTACCACAAGTCGCGGTCAGATGCTGTTGCTCAAACGGGCTAGCGATGGTGCACTGCTGGCTATGGAAAAACTGGAGACGGTTACGGTACCGCAAATGAATCCGTTGACCAGTGGGCCGATCACTGAACCGATCGTATTGCGTACGGCACCACGTCACTCTTCTGCGCAGTTGATCGTTCCGACTCCGGCTATGACGACGGCCTCTGTCCTTTCGGTGCAGCATCCGGTCCAACCCTCGGTTGCCGGTGAAGTGTTGTTTGAACTCAATGGTGCGCCGCTACAAGTTGTGGTGTGGTCGACAGCCGACGAAGGGCTTGATCTGTACCTGATGTATGATGGTTATGTGCAACGTATGCACAGTAATGGTCAAAGCCTGCAGCTGCTTGAACGCTTTACGCCGCCGCTTTCAGTCTCACGGGCATTGCATCTGGAGATCGGCGATTTGAACAGCGACGGTCAACCGGAGCTGGCAGCGGTGTGGGCTGAAGATGTGCGCGGCGTGGCCGATGGCACCAATTCGCTGCTGCATAGCTGGGTGTTGACGGTTTCCAGTCCGGGAATCAAAGCGGTTAGTGATGATCTTGGCGGTTATATTGATTTGGCCGCAGGCCAGGGCCGCCTGCAAAAGCGTGAAGAGTATCGCTCCTTTGCTCCAGAAGTCTATGCCCTGTCCATGGATAACGGCAGTGTTGCCGTCAGTGGGCAGCCGATTGCGATCGGAACACGGTTGTTGTTCGATCAGCTTGAATGGCCGGACAGCCAGAGGGCGCTGGTGTGGAACGATGAACAGCGCCTGATGCTGGTCGCTACTTCAGCTAAAACCCGGATTCCGGGATCGACACTGTTGACTGATTTTGGCCAATACCGCGGTCCGGTGGTGTCTATCCCTCTGGAGGAGCCGGAGTATCGCAGTGGTTTTTCAGCAAATGATCAAGTGTTAGCTCGTGAAGTTTCACTGGCGCGGCGTATGGTACGTCGTCAGGATGATGTATTTACGCTGGTGCGTGGACGTTCGGAGGGGATGGCTCTGATTGGGCGTGCTCATGGCGCGGATCGCCTGGTGGCGATCAGTAGTGTCGGAAACAGCTTGCAGGCCAGCTATCCGTTTGCAGCCATCGAAGCCTTTATTGTTGATTTTGGCCTCTATGGTGCGCAGGTGCCGCAGGCGGCAGTGCTCCTCAACGAGAAGGCCGACGGCAGTGGTCGCAGTTACTTGCGGTTGCAGAAGCAGCTGTAGCTTCGGCTTAGTAACCGTGTTTGAATTGTGTTGATAGCAGGTCTAAGCAAACGGGGGATGGTCACATGACCATCCCCCGTTTGTATTTGAACAAAAGGAAAGGGGGCAGGGTTGTCAAAATACAAGGCTTAACAAGCGGACGTATTTCCCTTCCTTTCTCATTCACAGTTCAAGTGAAAATGGATTTAGGAACTGACGCCCCCAAAGCAGTTTTTTGTCAATCTCATTGAACTTAGCCTCCCTGCAAACCTCGTCCCAGTGTTGTTCAATGACCATTTTCAGATGCGCAAAAATAGCTCGGGCTTCATCGCTGGAAATTAAAAAATGATGCGCGGTTTCGAGGCAGATTTTAAGCTGGCTGAGATTATTGTTGTTTGAAATCAGCATCGCCTGGGAAGCTTCGTTTCCGGTTCGTCCCTGTGGACAGATGTCGTAGGCTGGCGTAAGTGTCAACTTTTTTCCATCCCAAAAAGCTGCATGGTTTCGTGCGTGATCATCCGTATTGCCGCATAAAATATTGAAAACAAGACGTGTAAACAGTTCTTTGAGATTTTTTTTTGGATCGGTAAAACGGTGACGGATGATTTCTGCTAAATCTTCGTAGCTGGCATAACGCGCCATCATGTCATCAAGGCCTAAAAGGGTAAGTGCTGAAACCATGCACTTTCGCGACCAGCCTTGATTTGAACGTTCGCGATCAAAACGTTTAACCAGCAATACGTCTCTACCTGCTGTTCTTGTCAATTTGATCGGTGCAACATCCAGTCCGGCCAAGGCGGCCAGCCTCATGGCGATAAACTCGGCTTTAACGATACTGTAAAGATCGCTGTTGGAAGAAAACTTGGCCACATATTTTATGCCCTGATCTTCAATCAATGCCTTTGGGCGTGCTCCGCCGATGGAGCTGCCATGAAAAAGTGCCAGATCCAACTCTGGTGTGAGAGGAACACCTTGTTCAACGCGTTCTGCGGAGTCAAGGAGTTCTGTCAAACTTACATTGTCGGCTGAACGGGGTATGTATTCAGATGGCGAATGCTGAAAGTCCAGAGCACCGATACGGTCGGAGCCTGACTCCAGAAAATAGGTTAACTCGTCTAGATCGGCGGTGTCCGTATCTGTGCCCTTCAGCCCAAGCTTTCTATTGATGATGACCCGCCGTCCCCAAGCATCGGGCGCGGCATCACGAATACAGCCGGGCATATTCAACCCTTGAGGTAGGGGTAATCTTCCTGCTTTCAGGGGCAACTCCGGTTCGTAAATGGAAATTGCCGGATTTATGTTACTGGTTCGTTCAAGGTAGCTTTTGCCGTAATTGAACAGAAGATAACCGTTGTCTGCCTCAAGCTTCCCGGCAACAACTGGCTTGGTGTCGCCGGGCAACCATATCCAGACATAAGCTTCCTTGTTGTTGTGACTAGAAGTCATCGTCTATTACTTTGGTTGATTTGCGTATAGATTTTGGTAACAGAGCCAGCTTTTCATCGGTGTGACGCAGGTGGGTGGCCAATGTTGTTTCGTCGGCATCGAATAATTTTACTCCGACGATAGTCGCAACTTCAAACACGGCTCCGATTTCACATTTCAGGTCACCTTTTTCAATTCGTTGTAATAGTCCCCTGGATATTCCGGCGCGATTGGCCACTTCTTGGGCAGTTAGCTTACGTTCCTTGCGCGCGGCGCGAATGAGTCCTCCGAGGAGGGTAACCGCAGTGCGACTAAAGCGGGAATATGTGCGCGTAATAGATTTCGGCATTGGCTGTTTGATCCATATGTAGAGCGTAAGGTGCCATTGTGAGCTTTGTGTGGATCACAATAGGTGTAATTTGTGGAGTTGTCAAGAGAGTGGGGAATGAATGTGTTTTATAAATCCATCAAGGTGGCTGTATACGAATACGTGCTGTAGCAAGAAGTTGGTTGACTGAGGGTGGACTTTCGTAGGTTTGAGTTTTGCCGGGTGCCTTGCCGCTTTCAGTTTGAATACAAACGGGGGATGGTCATGTGACCATCCCCCGTTTGTATTTATAGCGTTATTTATGTGTTGCTTAAGCGCTTATTTCGCCAACAGCTGTTGGGCTACTTTCAAAACATTGTCGGCGGTGAAGCCGAAGTGCTCCATCAGCTGACCACCGGGGGCGCTGGCACCGAAGCCGGTCATGCCGATGACGTCGCCGTCGAGGCCGGTGTAGCGTTCCCAACCGAAGGTGGACGCTGCTTCCACCGCCAGCCGCTTGCGGCAGCTGTTGGGGAATACCTGCTCCTTGTAGGCCGCATCCTGTTGCTCAAACAGCTCCCAGCATGGCATGGAGACGACGCGGGTACCGACACCCTGCTGTTGCAGTTGCTCGCGGGCGGCGAGGGCATGTTGTACCTCGGAACCACTGGCCATCAGAATCAGTTGCAGTTCACCTTGCTCTTTAGCCAGCACGTAAGCGCCTTGTTGCAGCCCTTCGGCAGCACCAAACATCGTGCGGTCGAGGGTCGGCAGATTTTGGCGGGTAAAGATCAGTGCGGTGGGGCCACTACGGGTCAGCAGGGCTGCTTTCCAGGCCTGGGCGGTCTCGTTGGCGTCACAGGGACGGATAACATTGAGGTTTGGTACACTGCGCATGCCGGTCAATTGCTCAACGGGCTGATGGGTGGGACCATCCTCGCCGACACCGATGGAATCGTGGGTGAAGACGTAGATGGGTGCGATCCCCATCAATGCAGCCATCCGCATCGGCGGGCGCATGTAGTCGGAGAAGATCATGAAGGTGGCACCGAACGGCAGCAGCCCTTGAGTATGGCACAGGCCGTTGAGGATGGAACCCATGGCGTGTTCACGAATACCGAAGTGGATGTTGCGGTCAGCCGCTTCGGCGCTGAACGCCCCTTCGCCATTGAGGTGGGTATTATTGGACGGTGCCAGGTCGGCACTGCCACCCATCATCATCGGCAGCCCTGCGGCGAGGGTGTTGAGTACTTGACCGCTGGAGGAGCGAGTCGCCATGGAACCACCGGTCTCAAAGGTGGGCAGCAGGGCATCGACAGTTTCAGCCGTCAGGGGCTTGTCGGCACACCAGTCGGCCAGGGCGCTGTTGGTCGCTGCTTTGGCATCGCATTGGCCTTGCCACTGTTGCTCCAGTTCGGCACCGCGCTGTTTTAGCCCGGCCATGTGACTGTACACCGCCTCGGGAACCACGAAACTCTGCTCGGGGTCGAAACCCAGTGCCTGCTTGGTCAGCTTTAGCTCGTCGCCACCTAGCGGTGCACCGTGAGCGGCTGCGGTGCCCTGCTTGTTTGGGGAGCCTTGACCGATGTTGGTACGGGTGATGATCATCGATGGGCGCGGATCACGCTTGGCGCGTTCGATGGCGGCATCGACTTCGGCCAGGTTCTCGCCGGTAACACGCTCGACGTGCCAGCCGTAAGAGAGGTAACGGGTGGCCACCTCTTCACTGAACGCCAGCGAGGTATCGCCTTCGATGGTGATTTTGTTGTCGAGGTAGAGGTAGACCAGATTGCCCAGTTGCAGATGGCCGGCCAGGGAGGCGGCCTCGGCGGAAACCCCTTCCATCAGGTCGCCGTCGGAGCAGATGGCATAGGTGGTGTAATCAAACAGTTCCTGATCCAGCTTGTCTGCCAGGAAGCGGGCGCCCATGGCCATGCCGACGCCAACAGCGATACCTTGACCCAGCGGGCCGGTGGTGGTTTCAACACCTTGAGTATGGCCAAATTCGGGGTGACCAGGCGTTTTGCTGTCGAACTGACGGAAATTTTTCAGATCGTCGAGGCTGAGATCGTAGCCGCTCAGATGCAGGGTGCTGTAGAGCAGCATCGAGGCGTGGCCGCAGGAAAGGATAAAGCGGTCGCGACCGGGCCAGTCCGGGTTGGCCGGGTTGTGGCGCATGTGCTTGGTATAGAGCAGGTAAGCCAGAGGAGCCCCTTCCATCGGGGTGCCGGGGTGACCGGAATTGGCTTGTTGAACCGCATCCGCAGACAGCAGGCGAATGGTATCAATGGTTTTTTGGGCGAGAACAGGGTCGATCTGTGCGTACATAGTTGAGGCTCCTTTGGGGGATTGGTAATGTTAGCCCCTAATTCAAGCAGGAATGGCGGTTTTTTGCAAGGAGTGATGTGGTTGTTGGCGGTCTGTCGCTATTTATGCTGATTTCTGCTACATACATGCGCGATGATGGAAACTGTTTCAGTTGTTAAGATGGTGAGGTGAGAGATGGACAGGGTTGATATGGTTGATGTTGTCATTATTGGTGCCGGTGCTTCGGGGTTGATGTGTGCCGCCGCTGCCGGTCAGCGTGGACGGCGGGTGGTTGTGGTTGATGCCGGTAAACAGGCTGGGCGCAAGGTTCTGATGTCCGGTGGTGGGCGCTGTAATTTCAGTAACTACCACCTTGAGGCCCAACATTTTCTCTCCCATAATCACCATTTTTGCAAGTCAGCGCTCAAGCGGTTTTCGCAGTGGGATGTGATCGACATGATGCAGCGCCATCATGTCGCTTATGCCGAGCGCGATCATGGCCAGCTGTTCTGTGTTGACAGTGCCAAAGATATCCTCGATCTGTTGCTGAAAGAGTGTCGGGACAGTGGCGTTGAGATCCGCCTGGGGCAGAAGATTGTGACTGTCGAGCGCTGTGCTGACGGTATTTTTGAACTGGAAACAAAAGGTGGCGTGCTGCACTGTCGGTCTCTGGTTGTGGCAACGGGGGGCTTGTCGATCCCGTCGGCCGGTGCCAGCCCATTCGGCTATCAGTTGGCTGAGCAGTTCGGTATTAAGGTCTGGCCGACACGTCCAGGTCTGGTGCCGTTGACCTTGCAATCTGACGATAAGGCGCAGCTCTCGGCTCTGTCCGGTATCGCTGTTGATGCCGAGGTGACAGTGGCCGGCATCAGCTTTCGTGAAAACCTGCTCTTTACCCATCGCGGCTTAAGTGGCCCGGTGATCCTGCAGATTTCATCCTACTGGCAACCGGGCCAGCCGATTGTCATCAATCTGTTGCCGGAGCTGGAGATTGTCTCCTATCTGGAGACAGTGCGTAGTGAGCATCCGAAACGTCAGTTGCGTTCGATATTGGGCCAATTGCTGCCAAAGCGGGTTGTCACCGCCGTTGTGCCGGAGTTGCTGGGAGATAAGGCTGTTGGTCAATTGTCTGTATCACATCTTGAGCAGCTCAACGAGCTGCTGCACAGCTGGCGGATTGTGCCGAATGGCACCGAGGGCTACCGCACGGCAGAGGTGACCCTCGGCGGCGTGGACTGCAATGCCCTGTCATCAAAAACCTTTGAGTCGCGTCAGGTGGGTGGTTTGTTCTTTGTCGGTGAAGTGGTGGATGTCGTTGGCTGGCTGGGGGGCTATAACCTGCAATGGGCGTGGTCGTCGGGCTGGTGTGCCGGGCAATACGTTTAAAAAAACGGCCCGCTGTCATCCATGACAGCGGGCCGTTGGTTTGTTCGGTATTAAATTTCAAGATGCCAGATAGGCTTTGATGCTTTCGGCAATAGTCTTGAAAATTTTTGTAAATTCCTTCTCGTCCCGCTCCAGCAGGGTGATGCGAAAGCCTTGCTCAGCTGTTGAAAACGACGACAGCGGCACAACACAGATTCCGGTAGAGGCCAGCAGGTAGTAGACAAAGCGTTTGTCATCTGATGTGTCGGGCTTGGCGACCAGTTCTTCGATCATCTCTTTAACCTGGTTGTTAGCGATGGGCAGCGACTGTGTCTGGTTCAAGCGATCGTTTTTGAAGGCAATACTCATATAAAAAGCACCGTTGGTGCGGTTGACCTTGATCCCCGGAACTTTTTTCAACAGGTCGTAGGCGATGTTGGAAAACTTCTCATAGCGTTGGGTGCGCTCTTTGAGGTAGACCGGATATTCCGGGTGGCTCAAGATGGATGGAATCGCCTTTTGCGGCAGCGTTGTTGAACACACCTCAACCATTTTTGAGTCAATAATCGACTGGATGTAGCGGGCAAACAGGGGATCTTTGTCGTAGTTGTACACTTCGATCCAGCCGCAGCGTGAACCGGGCCACGGGAGCTCTTTGCTGATCCCCTTCATGGCGATGGCCGGAACATCACCGATCAGGTCTGAGATCGGTTTGGTTGATTCGCCATTGTAGATGATGTTGTGGTAGATCTCGTCGCAGATGATGAACAGGTCATACTCTTTGGCGATCTTGATCATCTCAACCAGCACCCGTTCGGGGTAGACTGCGCCGGTGGGGTTGTCGGGGTTGATAATCAGCAGTCCACAGATCGCTGGATTATATTTGATTGACAGGCGCAAATCATCGAGGTCAGGATACCAGTTATTATCCGGATCGAGACGATAGGAGACCGGAGCTTGACCGGCATGGGCCGCTTCACCGGACGAGTGGGTTGAATAGGTTGGTGAGGGACCGATGACGCGGGCTTCACGCTTGAGTAGGCCATAGACTTTCTGGATGGCATCGCCCAGGCCGTTAAAGAAGATGATATCTTCAGCGGAGATCTGTGCTTTGCCGCGTTTGTTGGTCAGCTCAGCGAGGAACTCACGTGTTTCGAGAATTCCCTTGGTCGCACAGTAGCCGTAGGAGCAGTCCTTCATCGCCATATCGGCGACAATCTGTTTCATCCAATCGGGAATCTTTTCCCCTTTGGCAATAGGATCACCAATGTTTTCCATGTTGGTTTTGATCCCCAACTTGGCGAGGGTTTCAGCAATCTCGACAATCGCACGGATCTCATAGGTGAGCTCACCGGCACCGATATGGACAATGTTGTTTCTCATAGTGTTATTTCTTTCTTGAAAACGTTGGATCTTGCGTGTGCGCTCCTGCTGCATAAAGCAAATGTGGTTAGCATAGCCCTTGGGTTAAGTCAAACGAATTAGGCTCCTGGCAGGGGAGGAGAAGGGGCGTTTATGTATGGATTTGACGTATAAACACATAGTGTAAACTGTATACAGTATTCAACAGAAGTTTGAGAAATAAATGTGGCTGGCTGTGAAGTGTGAGTCAAAACAGCTGGTTACATCTGTAGCGCTTTTGCCTGAGGGGAGATCTTCTAATAAATTCTTGACAAGATGAGGCCATTCCGATAGAAAATACAAGGTTTTTTATGTTGGATGTAATGCGTGTAAAAGCACGTTTATGACTTGAAACTGTGCACGGTTGCAATGTGGGCCTGTGTACGAATTTTCCCTCTAGGGAGGCGTGAGGTATGGCCGAACAGTATTTGGTCGATTATATGTATGTGTTGGTGCTCTTGCTCGCGGGTATTGCCTGCGGCTTGGGTCCTCTGGTGATCTCCAGAATTTTTGCACCGCGGGAGTTGTATCGTAAGACTCTGGAACCATATGAGTGTGGTATGGATCCTTACGGGACGGCATGGAATATCCGTTTTGATATTTCCTACTACCTGTACGCGTTGATCTTTCTGGCGTTCGATGTTGATGTTCTGTATCTGTTTCCTGTCGCCACAGCCTTCGACAAGGTGTCGGCGGTAAGGGGGATTTCTGAACTGCTAATCTTTGTTGGTATTTTGGCGCTGGCGATTGTTTATGCCTGGGCCAAGGGAGTATTTACGTGGCCGAACAGAAGAAAAGTCTGCTAAACGTCCACTCCTATTCCAAGGAGTGTCTGGAGCGCTATGATGGCGCTCTTCCGCAGAGAACCAAGACCTCAGAAGATGGGCCTTTGCTTGAGATGAAGTTGTCTGACACGATTTTCAATCTGTGTCGGGCAAACTCGCTGTGGCCGATGACCTTCGGATTGGCGTGCTGTGCAATCGAAATGATGTGCTGTGGTATGGCCCGTTTCGATATGGCGCGTTATGGTGCCGAGGTGTTTCGTCCTTCACCGCGACAATCGGACCTGTTGATTGTTGCTGGTACTGTTAATCGCAAGATGGCTCCGGCTGTTGTTACCCTGTACGAGCAAATGCCGGCGCCTCGCTATGTTATTGCTCTGGGTAACTGTGCAATTTCCGGTGGTCCGTTTGCGGTTGAAGCGAATTATGATGTCGTTCTCGGTGTGGATCAGCTGATCCCGGTCGATGTCTATGTCCCCGGTTGTCCGCCTCGCCCGGAAGCCTTGATCGAAGGAATCCTGCAACTGCAGGAGCAGATCACCGGCAAGCGCTTTCCGTTCCCGCAGAACAAGATGCCGGAGGGAGCTTAGCATTATGGACGTTAAAAACGTTGTACAACAATGGCAGAATATGGCGACCTCGGTTGAAGAGGTTGACTACTCTGTCAGTGGCTATGATTACAGTGTCTGCCTGGAAGGGGAGAAACTGTCTGCTTTTGCCGGGCTGATGCTCAACGAGGGCTTCTATCTGGTGGATCTGATGGCGGTGCACGTTGAACCCGCTATCGAAGTGGTCTACCAGTTTGCCCATTTTAAAACCCGGTGTCGGGTGATGGCACGGGCCTTTGTCGATGGCAAGGGTGAAATTCCGACCATTTCAGACATTTACCAGGGTGCGAACTGGCATGAACGTGAGACCCGTGATTTCCACGGTGTTGTATTCACTGGTCATCCCAATCTGGAACCGCTGATTCTGGCGGAAGAAGATGTGGATCTGAAGCCGCTGCTCAAGGACGAGAAAAAGCTCAAGGGTGTTGCCGCCGTACGGCGTGTACAGCCTGAGCCTGAAGCAGCGAAACCTGAAGCAGTCAAGAGTCCGGAGCAGAGCTGATTGTCATGAATGTAGATGTTTTAGAAGATGAAAGACATCACCGCTTCGTTCTGAATATGGGGCCCCAGCATCCCAGTACCCACGGGGTATTGCGTGTGCTGTTGGAGCTTGAAGGCGAGTATGCTATGAGCCTTCAACCCGTACTCGGATACGGACACCGGTGTCACGAGAAGATCGCTGAGTATAAGCCTGCCAAGTCGTTTATGCCTAACACGGCTCGCATGGATTACCTCGGTGCATTGATTTATAACCATGGTTACGCTCAGCTGCTGGAGAAGGCAACGGGTATTGAGGCGCCGCAGCGTGCCGAGTATATTCGTGTCATCACCTCCGAGCTCAACCGTATTCAGAGCCACTTGCTGTGGTACGGTGCCTACCTGCTGGACCTCGGGGCATTTACCCCCATCATGTACTCTTTTGATGATCGTGAACATATCCTCGATATCCTCGAAGATGTTACCGGTTCACGGCTGACCTATTGCTACTATAGGGTCGGCGGGGTGTGCAGGGATATCGACGATAAATTTATTGCCGGCACCCGTCAGTTTATTGATCGTTTGCGTAGCCGTTTCCCCATGTACGAGGATCTGGTCAATGGTAATGTGATTCTTCAGAATCGCTTGAATGGTATTGGTGATCTGACGCCACAGACCTGCGCTCGTTATGGTGTCACTGGGCCGTTACTGCGTGGAACCGGTGTTGCCTACGACATGCGTCGTGCTGAGCCTTACTCTGTTTATCCTGAATTTGACTTCGAGATCCCGACGGAGACCAAGGGTGATTGTATGGCGTCGTTTTTGGTTCGTTTCCGTGAGATGGAGCAGAGTTTGCGCATCATCGAACAGGCGCTGGATCGATTGCCCGAAGGGCCGATAATGGCGGCCAAGGTGCCTAAGAAATTGAAGATCCCGGCCGGAGATTACAACAGTTCGGTTGAGGCACCACGTGGTGAGTTGTCTTACTATCTGGTTGCTGACGGTTCTGATACTCCATACCGCCTCAAGGTGAGAACGCCATCCTATTCCAATCTGAGCGTTGTCTCCGAACAGTGTGCGGGGATGTTGCTTTCTGACGTGGTATCAGCCATGGGTTCTCTGGACCTGGTTATTCCCGAGATTGACAGGTAGATCATATGGAAATCTTAAATAGTATTCTCCCGGAGTTGATTCGGATTGTTATCTGTGCGGTCTGTGGAGCTGTGATTGTTTTCGGCAATGCGCTGGTGATGGGTTATGCCGAGCGTAAATTGGCCGGACACTTCATGTTGCGTCCCGGTCCGATGGAAGTTGGATTTCACGGTATTATTCAGTTGGTTGTCGACGGCTTGAAGTTGATGGGTAAGCAATTGGTAGTTCCGGCCAAGGCCGATAAGCCGTTGTTCATGTTGGCACCTATCCTGGCTTTTGCACCGGTTTTCATTCCGCTGCTGGTGATCCCGTTCAGTGATAAGCTGCAAGGCTTTGATTTGGATGTTGGCTTGTTGCTGATACTGGCCGTTGCATCAATTAACGTTCTGGCCATTCTGATTGGTGGTTGGGGCTCGAACAACAAGTATTCATTGTTTGGTGCCTTCCGTTCTGTTGCTCAGAATGTTGCTTACGAAATCCCCATGCTGATTTCACTGTTGGCCATTGTATTCATGACCAACACCTTCAGCTTGCGTGAGATCGCTGCCGCTCAAAGTCCGGTATGGTTTGTCATCCTTCAGCCGCTGGCATTTTTAATCTATATCGTTGCCATGGTCGCTGAAACCAACCGCGCACCTTTTGACCTCCCCGAGGCCGAGAGTGAGCTGACCGCCGGTTTCCATACCGAGTATAGTGGTATGAGCTTCAGTCTGTTCGTGTTGGGCGAGTATGCCAACATGTTCATCGTCTGTAGTATTGCGACGGTCTTTTTCCTCGGCGGTGATTCTGGAATCCCACTGCCATACTTTGAGTATAGCGGCGCGATCTGGTTCTTGGCCAAGGTGTATGCTCTGATGTTCTTCCTGGTCTGGATCCGTTGGACATACCCACGGACCCGATTCGATCAGTTGATGAACTTCTGCTGGAAGTACCTGATTCCATTTTCGCTGGTTAATCTGTTAATTACTGTCGTGATGGTGAAGCTGATATGAAATCCTATTTCTCAGAATTGTTTACGGGAGGATGGAGCCTTATCCTTGGCCTGAAGGTCACTATCAAGTCTCTGTTTTCTCCTATTGTTACGGTACAGTATCCACGCGAAAAGCTGGAAATTACACCGAATTACCGTGGTCACATCGATCTGGTCAAAGATCCAGAGAATGGTAGCCATAAATGTATCACCTGTGGCAGCTGCATGCGTGAGTGTCCGTCCGATTGTATTGTTATCGAAGGCGAAAAGCGCGAAGGGGTCAAAGGCAAGGTATTAACGGTGTTTACCCTCGATTTTACCAAGTGCAGCCTGTGCGGTGCTTGTGTTGAGGCTTGTCCTACCGACGCACTGGATTATTCCAATGAGTATGAGCTGGCGGGTGAAGCGCGTTCGGATTTCTACTTTGATATTTTAAAAAGAGTGGAGGAACGGAAATGATAGTTTATAAGTACATCGCCGAAATCCTCTTTTATGCCTTTATGATCTTGACGTTCATGGGCGGGTTTATGGCAGTTCGATCCAAAATGCTGATGCATGCGGTGTTGGGCTTGGCCGTTTCGCTGTTTGGTGTGGCTGGTTTGTATTTCCACCTCGGCAGCCCTTTTCTGGCTATGATGCAGATCCTGATCTATGTCGGTGCGGTCTGTATCATGATTGTCCTCGGGGTTATGCTCGGCAATACACCGGATCAACTGGCGGTCAAGAATTTCTCCGGTCGCAATACGCTGCTGGCTTTGTTGGCTTGTGCAACAGGTTTCTTTACTTTGTTTGTTGCCATTGGCCAGACAAAGTTTGTTCCGGCGGCAGAAAGAATCGGCGACATGTCGATCCGTTTTGTCGGTGAGAACCTGTTGTTCAAGTATTGCCTGGCCTTTGAATTGATTTCAGTTGTCTTGTTGACAGCTATTATCGGTGCCATCATTCTGGCACGCGGCGGTCGGGAGGAAGTGGCAAAATGATGATCAGCGGTGAATTAAATACGTACCTGATTATTTCAGCGATTCTGCTGGTAATCGGTCTATACGGCATGGTGCAACATCGTTCTTTGATCGGCATGCTGATTTCAAGTGAATTTATCCTCAACGGTGCCGCGCTGAACTTTATGGCGTTTAATCGTTTTATTGCGCCGAACCCTGCGGTTGGTCAGATCTACACCCTGTTTATCATGGGTATTGCCGCAGCTGAAGCGGCGATTGTGGTTAGTATTATCATCGCGGTGTACCGCAAGTATCGCAGTGAAGATCCTGAGCAGGTTCAGGACCTGAAAATGTGATATCGCTTTGCTGACGGTTATGAAATCTATAACGGCGGTCACGCGGCTTAAGCTAGCGCGACACACCACTTGAGAAAGTACTTGCAATGAACACAATTATCACCAGCAAGATTCTTATAACAATGTTGATCCCGATGATTACGGGTCTGCTTGTTATGTTTTCGGGGAAGAAGCCGAATCTGCGCGACAGCTGGTCGACGCTCGGCGCTATCCTTACCTTTGCCTCGGTACTGAGTTTTCTCCCTGTCATTCAGGCGGGAGATCAGCTTAAGTACACACTGTTTGAACTCTATCCGGGTATCTCGGTCACCTTGAACCTTGATCCCCTGGGCGTGATTTTTGCGATGGTCGCATCCTTTTTGTGGATTCTGGCCAGTCTCTACTGCGTCGGGTACATGCGCGGTCTGGATGAGCATGCTCAAACCCGTTTTTATGTCTGCTATGCGGTTTCCGTTGGCGCAGCCATGGGAGCGGCGTTCGCGGGTAACCTGTTTACCCTCTATCTGTTCTACGAGATCGTTTCGATCTTCACCTACCCACTGGTTATGCACCACCAGGATGAAGAGGGTTACGCCGGAGCGAAGAAATACATCGTTTACCTGATGTTTACCTCCAAGGCGTTTTTGCTGCCGGCCATGATTATGATCTATGTGCTGTGCGGTACCCTGGACTTTAACACCGCCAGTATTGCACAGGGTATTTTCCCCGCCGAAGCCGATCGCTTCGTCGTTGGTATTACCTACTTCCTGTGTCTGTTCGGTTTCGCTAAAGCGGGTATCATGCCGTTTCATAACTGGTTACCGGATGCGATGGTTGCACCGACACCGGTATCGGCACTGCTTCATGCCGTGGTTGTTGTTAAGGTTGGTGTGTTCTCTGTCTGTCGTGTCATGTTGTCGATTTATGGTACGAACCTGTTACACGAAACGGGGTTGGGACTATTTACGGCCTACTTTGTTTCATTTACCATCCTGACGGCATCAGTCATTGCGTTGACCAAGACGAATCTCAAAGCGCGTCTGGCATATTCAACGGTCAGCCAGTTGTCCTACATCATTCTCGGTGTGGCGATGCTGACGCCGAATTCGATTACCGGTGGTTTGATCCATATTGCTAACCATGCGTTGGCCAAGATCACATTGTTCTTCGCGGCCGGTTGTATCTTTGTCGCCAGCGGCAAGAAGGATATCTCAGAGATGGGTGGCCTCGGCAAACGGATGCCGTTCACAATGCTTGCTTTTGGTGTGGCATCTCTGGGTATGATTGGCGCACCACCGGTAGGCGGTTTTGTAACGAAATGGTATTTAGCTTTAGGTACCATGGATATTCATAATTATATTCTGCTGGGCGTCTTGTTACTCAGTAGCTTGCTTAATGCCGGTTATTTTGTCCCCATCTTCCTGACGGCATTTTTTGGCAAGCCACTCCCTGCCGATGAAGGCTTAACAAGTAGCCTTGAGACGAAGCCGTTGATAATGTTTATGGTTGTTCCTCTGGTAATTACCGGAACACTTTCGGCGCTTATTGGTGTTTATCCCGATCTGTTCCTGAACCTCATTAATCTGTTGGTGAAGCCATGATTGTACAATTTCTAACTTATTTGCGGGAGAGACCTACAATGCTCAAATGGCTTTTTATGGCCATCTTGGCTTTTTGTCTCGTATTTGATTTCTTTGCTGAGCGTCACCATGCTCACTTCTGGGGCGATCATGTGGTTGAGTTCTGGGCGATGTTTGGTTTGGCGGGTTGTATGGGAATGATTGTATTTTGTAAAGGGCTGTCGCACGTATGGCTGGAAAGGGATACGGATCATTATGACAAGTAGTATCTTTATGCATCCGGCCGTTTTGTTTATTTTCGGCGCGATGCTGTTACCATTATTCAAGAAGTTTAACGCCCAAAAGATCTGGCTGGTAGTTGTACCGCTGCTGGCATTTATTCAGATCAAGTATCTGCCATCATCTTTTGGTTGCGTTGAGTGGTTGGGCTTCAAGTTGCAGTTCGGTCGTGTTGACCAGTTGACCATGGTTTTTTTGCATGTCTTCACCTTGATGGCGTTGATCGGCAGTATCTTTGGTTTACATGTCAAGGAAAGTGGCCAGCATGCTGCGGCATGGCTTTACGTAGCAGGTTCTCTGGGTACCACCCTTGCTGGTGATTATCTGGTGGTATTCATTTTCTGGGAGCTGATGGCATTCGCTTCGGTATTCCTGGTATGGTATCGCAAGCGTAAGCGCTCGATAGAGGCTGGTTATCGCTACCTTCTGGTTCATACAGCAGGCGGATTGATATTGCTGGGTGGGATTTTCCTCCATTATCAACGTGTGCATGATCTTAGTTTTGTTGCCGTGTCACCGGACAGTGCTACGTTGGCAGAATACCTGATTATGATCGGGTTTATGCTTAATGCAGCTGTGCCACCAATTCATGCCTGGTTGCCTGATGCCTATCCTGAAGCAACAGTGACCGGCGCGGTGTTCATGTGTGCCTTTACCACCAAGACAGCTGTCTATGTGTTGGCACGCGGTTTCGCCGGCTTTGAAACACTGGCAATCATGGGTGCGATCATGACCCTGTATGGGGTTTTCTACGCGGTTATCGAGAATGACGCCCGGCGCATTCTCGCCTATCATATTGTCAGTCAGGTCGGTTACATGGTGTGCGGTGTTGGTATCGGTACAGAGATGGCGGTAAATGGCGCCTGTGCTCATGCTTATGCTCATATTCTTTATAAGGCGTTGCTGTTCATGGGCATCGGTAGTGTCCTTGAGATGACCGGACGCTCTAAACTGAGCGAATTGGGCGGCTTATATAAGTATATGCCTTTTACCATGATCTTTACCGTTATCGGCGGTATCTCAATCTCTGGGTTCCCGCTCACCAGCGGTTTTATCAGTAAATCGATGATTATTTCTGCCGCTGGTGCTGATCACCGCTTGATTATCATGAGTATGCTGGCTCTGGCCGCCGTAGGTACCTTCCTCTCGGTTGGTATCAAACTGCCATATTTCGTGTTCTTCGGACCAAAGGATAGTGGGATAAAGCCAAAAGAGGCGCATTGGAATATGCAACTGGGTATGTTCATGGGCGCATTTATGTGTATCTTCTTGGGTGTCTACCCCGAGTACCTCTATAATATGCTTCCATATGCTGTTCATTATCATCCTTACAATAGTTATCACTTGGCGGAGACGTTCCATCTGCTAGGTTTTACTGCCCTTGGTTTTTATCTGATGGTCAGATATCTGACTCCGCACGATGTCTCCAACCTCGACCTCGACTGGTTCTATCGTCGTGGTGCCGGTTGGTTCATGTGGACTGCTCGTAATCCGATTTCTGCAACGAATGAATGGGTGAGCAATATCTATCAGAATGTAGGTCTGCGCTTTACCATGGCTCTGGCTCGTGCTCTTTCCTGGTTTGACTGGGAAGGGATCGACTGGGCTCTTGATGGTAGCGCCAAGGGTGTTGTTAAGGGTGGTGAGCAAGTACGTCAGTTCCAGACAGGTAAACTTCAGCACTATATCGGTGCCGCAGTGGCCTTGTTGTTCTTGGTGCTGATTGTTGTTGTTCTGATCTGACCCTGCCTGCTTGTTAACGGATAGGCAATTACTCTTAGACAGTAGGAAGTCATGGAAAAGTATCTAATCCTGAACACATTGAATTTCCCGATCTTATCGATGCTGCTGATCGTACCGGTAGTCGGGGCTATTGTTGCCATGTTTTTACGTGGCGATACGTTGCTGAAATTCTGGGGTCTGGCAGTGACCCTGGCCACTGCAGTGATCTCTCTGCCGTTGTGGACATGTTTTGACCAGACAACGGCCAAGTATCAGTTTGTCGAACTGCGGCACTGGTTCCCGGCACTGAATCTTGAGTATGTGATTGGTGTCGATGGTATCAGTGTACTGCTGGTGCTGCTGACAACATTTGTGATGCCGTTGTGTGTCCTGTGCTCCTGGACCTACATCAAAATCCGGATGAAAGAGTTCATCATCGTCACATTGTTGATGGAAACCGCCATGCTTGGTGTTTTCATGAGCATGAACACGGTCTTGTTCTACATCTTCTGGGAAGGGATGCTGGTTCCCATGTACCTGATCATTGCGATCTGGGGTGGGGCGCGCAAAGACTACGCATCGATCAAGTTTTTCCTCTACACCTTTGCCGGCAGTATCTTTCTGTTGGTCGCGATCATTGCTATGTACATCAAAACGGGGACCTTCTTCATTCCTGAGTTGATGGATCATAGCTTCACTTTTGCATTCCAGTTGTGGGTGTTCCTGGCTTGTGCCATCGGTTTTGCCATCAAGATGCCGATGTTCCCATTCCACACCTGGTTGCCTGCAGCGCACGTTGAGGCCCCGGTGGCCGGTTCCGTTATTCTGGCCAGTATCCTGTTGAAGATGGGTGGCTACGGATTTTTGCGCTTCTGTCTGCCCATGGCACCTGCGGCAACATTATACTGTGTACCTTACCTGCTTGTTATGTCGCTGATCAGTATCATTGTCGGCGGTTATCTGGCCTTGGGCCAGTCTGATATCAAGAAACTGATCGCTTATTCTTCAGTCGGTCACATGGGTTTTGTTACCTTGGGTATCTTCCTGCTCAATGATGCCGGTATCAAAGGCGCCATGTTGCAGATGCTCAATCACGGTGTAACAACCGGCGCACTGTTTATCCTGATCGGTATCATTTACGAGCGGACACATAGTCGTGAGATCTCGGACAACAACAAGCTTGGTATGTTTATGCCAATCTATGTAACGTTCCTCGGCATCTTCTCACTGTCGTCGTTGGCGTTCCCCGGAACGAACAGCTTTGTCGGTGAGTTCTTGGTGTTGTTCGGTGCATTTGACAAGTACCCATTGGTCGGTGCGGTGTCGATCCTTGGTGCAGTCCTGGCTGCTGCTTACATGCTGCGTCTGTTGCAGAAAATGGTCTGGGATGACTCTGACGGTCATGCCCACCATGGCGACGATCACGGTGATGATGAGCACCACCTTTTCGATTGTAACTTCCGTGAATTTATTCAGCTGGCGTTCTTGACCGTATTCGTATTCTGGATCGGCCTCCATCCGACGCCGTTATTGGATATGATGGACACTAGTGTGGCCCACCTGATTCATCAGGTAGATGCAGGCAGCGCTGTTCAAGAAGCTGTCCATCATGGTGAGCACCATGCCCTGTTAAACAACGCAGGTGCCTGGGTCAAGAACCTCTTCTAACTCAAGAATCGGATCAATTATGTTAAACACAGTTTTTTTGCCGGAATTGGCACTGATGTTAACGGTCCTGGTCTTGTTCTTCATGACCTTGGGCAAATTTCGCACAGGAACGGTGCAAGCCGTTAGTTTACTGCTTGCAGCGGTTACGTTGGTTGCAACGTTTGCCAGCTATGGCCAGCAGGGTAGTTTGTTTTTTGATGCCTATCAGATAGACAACCTGTCCCAACTGTTTAAAATGGCGATTGTTGGTGGCCTGTTTCTGATTTTCTTTCTCGGGCGTGGCTTGGTTGGTATTCAGGGAAAACTTCATTCTGAATACAATATGTTCCTTGCCATCAGTGCGATGGGATTGGTATTCCTCAGTAGCTCCGTGGAATTACTGACCATCCTGCTGAGCCTGGAGATCTCTTCGTATGCGTTGTACGTCGTGATTCCATTCCGTCGTGGTCAGGGTCGTATGCATGTTGAAGCAGGCATTAAATATGTACTGTTTGGTGCGGCATCAACCGGTCTTACATTGTACGGCATGAGCTATGTCTACGGTTTAACCGGCACTACATACCTCAATGAGCTGGCGACCTTGATGCCATCACTCATTGCGACTCAGCCACTGGCCATTATTGCTATGGTGCTGGTTATGACGGCATTCTTCTACAAACTGGCCATGTTCCCGATGCATTTCTGGACTCCTGATGTTTATCAGGGTGCATCCAATGAAACATCCAGCTTTGTTGCGACCTTGCCCAAGGCAGGTGCAGTGCTGTTGTTGTTACGCTTTGTTAACGTCGCCGGTGTTGATGTCACTCAGTTCACCTGGGTGCTGGCTACAATTGCCGTATTCTCCATGACGTTGGGTAACTTGACGGCGCTGGTACAAACAGATCTGAAGCGCCTGTTGGCCTATTCAAGTATTGCTCATGCCGGTTACGTCATGATCGGTATCTTGACTTCGGATGAGATGGGTATGGCTGCGGCTGTATTTTATGTCATCGGTTATCTGTTGATGAACCTCGGTTGCTTCTATGTTATCTACAACATTGCTCCTGATGGTCAGAATGTTTCCTTTGATGATCTTAAAGGGCTGTCGCGTCGTTCACCGTTGCTCGCACTGACTCTGATGGTTTCTGCCTTCGGTATGGCAGGTATTCCGCCGACAATCGGATTTATTGGTAAATTTATGATCTTTACCGGCGCGATCCACAAAGGGTTCTATGCTCTGGTTATCATCGCGGTAATGAACGCAGCCGTTGCAGCGTTCTACTACCTGAAGATGGCTCGTGCCGCCTACTGCGGTGCTGATGATGATCAAGACGCAATTGCGCTGCCTTTGGGTGCCAAATTGCTGGGTACGTTCTTTATCCTCTCGATTATCATCGTCGGGGCGATGCCTCAGAGTTTGCTTGCTGTTGCAAAAGAAGCGGTAGCGACGATACTCTAAAGGTTGAAATAGAGAATTGCAAAAAGGCCCACCTCTGGTGGGCCTTTTTGTTTTTACAGTGATCAATAACCCGCAGTTCTCACAAGCAATCTGCTGCGAAGCTCGGAAGTACCATGTCTGCTGCGTTACGCTTGAAAAATATTCTCGACAGACTGAAAGTATGCCTGCAAATATTTTCTGTGCGTGCCTTGCATCCACGACACTTCCAAGCTTCTCGCGACGATCTTTGTGAGAAAAGCGCGATAGAGGAAATATTGTGAAAATAGGCAGAAACGATCTTTGTCCATGTGGAAGTGGTGTTAAGTATAAAAAATGTTGTTTAAATGGCCGCCGTTTTCCTGTTCAGCGTACGATGCTAAAGACCCCTTTGTCTGTCGTGGCAAATCATCCAGGCACCAATAGCAGAACATCTACTGTCTCACAGGTACGGCAAGCGGTTCAAAAGGTGATCGCTGAGAAAAATAATCAAGCTGATGAGGGTGCTGAAACCATCTCCACGGCGAAAAATGATGATATGTGGCAATGTCATGCCATGACGATACTTCTGGATCTTCACGAAAATAATGGTGTTAAAGCGACCGCTACCGGCAAGTTCGCGCGCCCCTTTTGTCAGCAGCATGCACCTGTAATGCTGGCTGAATATAGTCCGGAGGGAAAAATCATCCGTGGTGAAGCAGATATCCCTGTTCTCGGGCGAATTCGCGAAAATGCTGAGGCGTCGGGGTTGATTACCCTCAAAAAAGGGAAATACGTTACCACGGAGATCGCCGCCGGTTTGTTGTCAACCAAGCAGTATCAACAGCTTTATTCCAAACTCGTTGATATGGCAAACATGACGGCAGCGGATGAGTTAAATCTGTTTGGACTGGAGTGCGTCTAGAATACGGGCTATGAGGCTCTCCCGTTGTCGGAGAGCCTTCAGTAGATCGACTGAATGGTGAGGTGACACTGTGGATATGATTCCTGTTCGATTGGTTCTTTTTATTCTCCTTACATGTATATTGCTCGGCTTTTCGTGGCGGTCTCTGGGGACCCTTTGTGCGCATGGCTTTTATCGGTTTTTTGTTTTCGAGGGAGTTCTTTTCCTGTTGTTGCATAATCATCCGTACTGGTTTGATCACCCCTTCTCGTCGCTGCAATGTTTATCATGGTTCCTGTTGGCCATGTCGATTCTTTTTGTGATTCTCGGTTTTTCATTGCTTAAACGCTGCGGTGGATCACAACCACGTTGTGACTTCCCGGCTAATCACACCTTTGAAAATACCGTCAATCTGGTCGAGCATGGGGTGTACCGTTATGTGCGCCATCCCATGTACAGTTCACTGTTGTTTTTGGCCTGGGGGGCGTGTCTAAAACAGCTCACAACATTGACACTGAGCATCAGTATTGCCGTTACATTGCTGTTGTTTGTCACCGCCCGCGTTGAGGAAGGGGAGAATTGCGATTTCTTTGGTGAGCGTTATCATTGTTACATCAAGAATTCCAAAATGTTTATCCCATACTTTTTTTAAACGATCTATTTGATCAGATTGTTGTGGCTTAATTCAACCGGACACCTCGAAGAGGCGCCTGTTTTGTTCAAATGATCATGGCAGCACAATGCTTGAATTTATGACTAATTTTTACTTGCAGACCGTTCATCCATATTGAACGCATGAGTAAGAGTGAACGGTCTGCTGTGGGTTGTTGAAAAAATGGTAACTGAATTGCAGTTATAACATCTCCGTGCAAGAGGCACGGTCACAGAGGGTGAGTAGTTGCTGGATTGATAAGCGTGGGATCATTTTTCCGGTCATTGTACTTTTGATCAACTGGTGTTGTTTGCTGCGCGGCAGAATCATACATTCCACAATGCCATCATCCTGGCTGACTAATAGTCGGTCATGATGAGAGTGGGGAACTTGTTCACTCGTTTCAAAAAGGATGTCATGATTATAGAGATAGTCCTCAACATCATCAGGGTGGTCGGCGTATAAGCGCATGGTTACGCGCGAATAAGGGGTGTCGACGACATCGCCGATCAGGTAAGGGGAGAACGGCTTAAAAAAATCGAGGGCATCAATGGCCAGGGCAATGAGCCGGTTGCGGCGTTGGTTGAGGATCACGGCATCACAGCCGGCCATTAAGAACTTGAGCTGCTGATAGATTTCATTGGCACGCGGCAGGTAATGACCGTGGGCCAGGGATAATTCAGCTCCGAAACGTTTTCCTGCCTTGCGCCTGGCTCTTGTGATGTCAAGGCCTTCGTCATAGATGAGTTTCGCTGTATTTTGAGCGATGAGTATCCGTATCTCGTCATGGCTTTTCGTCATACAATGACTATAGCACGATTATGGCATGACCATAGTCCGTCTATAGTCAGGAGTGGGTGAGAGTGTATAGAGGGCTTACAGGGAGAATCTGTCGCTATTCTTGGCTATTTTTTGTCGAGATCATTCAGTTGGGTAAGCATCTGTTGATATTTCTCAGGGTCTTGCTCCGGGCAGATCACTTCAACAGCAAAATCATTGTCACAAATGTCAGCAGGATCGTTATCATCACGACCGCAGCTGCATTTCAAATCAGAAAGTTTCCCTTCCTGACTACTGCATGATCCGGAAATTCCTTTGCGTCCAAACATGATACCGATGGAAAGGCCGATAAAGGCCAGAATGAAAATGATCAGGGCGGGAATAAAAATTTTCATAACTGTTTCCTGGTTATCTTTGAAAAAAAGGGGCAAAGGCATGGCTTTGACGTTCAGCAAACCCATTTCCCTGTTTTATAATCATAAAGGCGGCGATTGTGTTGTCTTCGGCAAATTGCATGCCGCGTTCCGGGCCGAGAACCATTAACGCTGTTGCCAGGGCATCGGCTTCCATGCAGCTGTCGGCAATGACTGTCACCGATGCCAGTTTATGCCCGATAGGGTAGCCGTTTCGTGGGTCAATGGTGTGGGAGAAACGTTTTCCCTCGTGTTCAAAGTAGTTGCGATAATCGCCGGACGTTGCCATGGCAGCGGTGCCCAGGTGGAGCACCTTCTGTACCGCCCGTTCTGTCGTCACCGGACTCTCGACGCCGATAATCCAGGGTTGATTGACATTCTTATGGCCATGGGTACGAATTTCACCACCGATTTCAACCATATAGTTATCGATGTTGTTTTGTTCCAGAACAAGGGTGACGGCGTCAACGGCGTAGCCCTTGGCTATGGCGGACAGGTCAATATACACCTGTTCGGAATGCTTGAGGAGAGCCGGTGGCTGTTCTTGAAGTTCAAGTTTTTGATAGCCGATGTTGCTTTGCAGCTGTTGTATGGTTGCAGGGTCGGGAACCAGTGTCGCGTTGATGGTCGGGCCGAATCCCCACAGGTTAACGAGTTTACCAACGGTGATGTCAAAGGCTCCATCGCTGAGTTGACTGATTTTTTGACCCGCCTGAATAACGAAGTATGTTTCGCTGGAAATATTGACCCAATTGCCGGCAGACTGGCGGTTAAAACGTGACAGGTCCGAGTCTGTCTTGTATGTCGACATTTTATGATCAATGTCATCAAGTCGGGCCGTAATTTGTGCGTTGAGTTGCTGACGATCAATCAAACTGTCCGGTGTCGGAACAATCTTCAGGTGATAGCTGGTTCCCATGGTGTTCCCACTGATTAGTATGGGGTGATTGTCTGTTGTGCTGAACTTGTTCAAATAGAAGATTGAACCCGCTACAGCGATCAGTACGAACAGTACAGCTAGACGTCTTTTCATTGTTACTTTTTACTCCATAAAAAAAGGCCACATCAGATGACGTGGCCTTCGAAGTGTTGTACAAAGGGATAGATCACATGTCGTTGATCCCGAGTGCGATACGGGCCTTCACATGCTTCTCTTGCTCTTCCATCTGCAGTAGATTCTCGAAAATCTCACGAACTTCCGGGGTTGTTGCCGTATCGGCAACCCCTTTGTACGATGCGATCAAACAGTTGTCAATGGTCGTGCCGATTTTCATGATATCTTCGGTCGTCATGGCTGGAGAAATGAGGATGGCATCCAGTGGTGCAAAGGTACGTTGCTCCTTTGAATACTGGTACCAGGTGCTTAATGCTTTCGATGAAGCTCCCTCTTCAAACTCAGCTAGAGCTTTTTCAAGGTGTTTTTCATGACGGATTATGTAGTCGAGTAATAATTTAACACGGGCACCCTGAGCTTTGTCCGCCAGTTGCTGGTAAAATTCCCCTGCCTGACGATGAAAGTTGCGTGCGTAGTCCAAAATTTCTTTTGCTTGACCGTATGGCATAAGATTCCCTCCCTAAATAAAATTGCCCCCTTATGCAGGCTGATTTTCTTTGCTTAAAGCCTAGCATAAGGGGGCGAGATCACAACTATTTAGCCACCGAAGTCGTCAAACATGATGTTCTCACGTTCAACACCCTGCTCCATGAGCATGTCGGTGACCGCGTTAGCCATCATTGGGGGACCGCACATGTAGTATTCGCAGTCCTCAGGAGCTTCATGATCCTTGATGTACTCATCGTACATAACGGTGTGGATAAAGCCAACCGGGCCGGTCCAGTTGTCTTCCGGCGTGGGGTCGGACAGCGCACAGTGCCAAGTGAAGTTAGGATACTTCTCTTGCAGTCCATTGAGTTCTTCGACGTAGAACATCTCTTTAGCACTACGTGCACCGTAAAAGTAAACCATCTTACGCTTGGTGTCCAAACGCAGCAGCTGGTCAAGGATGTGGGAACGCATCGGAGCCATACCGGCACCACCACCGATAAAGACCATTTCATTTTCGGTCTCACGGGCGAAGAACTCACCGTAAGGACCGGAAATAGTGACCTTGTCGCCGGGCTTGAGGTTAAAGATGAATGAAGACATCTGTCCCGGAGGGGCATCAGGCGCATTTGGCGGTGGAGGACATACACGCACGTTGAGCATGATGATCCCTTTTTCAAGCGGGAAGCTCGCCATGGAGTAGGCACGCATGATCGGTTCTTTAACCACCGACTTGTTGTCCCAGATGTTGAACTTGTCCCAGTCCTCGCGGTACTCTTCTTCGATATCGAATTCAGAGTAGGACAGCTCGTGAGCAGGGGCCTCGATCTGAATGTAACCACCAGCGCGGAAATCACAATCCTCGCCTTCGGGCAGTTCGACAACCAGCTCCTTGATAAAGGTTGCTTTACCGTCGTTGGATTTAACGGTGCATTCCCATTTCTTGATGTCAAAAATTTCTGCCGGGATACCCAGCTTCATGTCCTGTTTGACACCTACCTGACAACCTAAGCGCAGACCCTCGCGGGCCTGACCCTTGGTGATGAAGCCTGTTTCTGTGGGCAGAATGTCACCGCCGCCCTCATAGACGTGAATATGACATTGACCACAGGTGCCACCGCCGCCACAGGCTGAAGGGATGAAGATCCCCTGCTCAGCCAGAGCGCCGAGCAATTTGCCGCCCGGTTTGGTGGTGATGGTTTTGCTTGGGTCATCGTTGATGAAAAATTGGATGTCACCGCTAGGCACCAGACTCTTGCGCGCCAACAAAATGATGGCGACCAGAGTGAGGATGACTCCGGTGAACATGACGGATCCAGCTATTACTAAGTCCATAGTATCAATCCTTATGATTCAAGTTACGGTGTCGTTAAAAACTCAGGCCGGAGAATGCCTTGAACGACATGGCCATCAAGCCAACGATGATGAAGGTGATGCCAACACCGCGTACCCCTTTAGGAACATCGCTGTAGGTCAGCTTCTCGCGAATACCGGCCAGCAGCATGATGGCGAGCGCAAAACCACAACCGACGCCAACACCGTAGACAGTACTTTCCACGACGTTGTAATCACGCTCGACCATAAAGAGAACGGCACCGAGAATGGCGCAGTTTACAGTGATCAGGGGGAGGAAAATACCCAGCGCGTTATACAGTGCCGGCAGATACTTATCCAGTGCCATCTCCAGAATCTGTACGATAGCAGCGATAACGCCGATGTAGCAGATCAGGCCGAGAAAACTCAGATCCAGATCAGGGTAACCTGCCCAGGCCAGAGCCCCTTTCTTCAAGAGAAAAGTATAGAGCAGGTTGTTAACTGGAACTGTGATGAATTCAACTGCGATAACTGCTGCACCAAGCATCATTGCGGTATCAACTTTTTTTGATACTGCAATGAAGGTACACATGCCCAAGAAGAAGGTCAGGGCGATGTTGTCGATGAAGACCGAATTGAAAAATATTGTAAAATAATGAGCCATGACGTCTATTCCTATTCTTGGAGTTCAGGCTTCCAGGTGCGCAGGCCCCAGATGATGAAGCCGATCAGGAAGAAGGCGCTGGGTGCCAGCAGCATCAGGCCGTTTGTAACATACCAACCGCCATCATTGACAGGGCTGAGAATGGTCAGGCCGAACAGTTTGCCCGAGCCGAACAGCTCGCGAACAAAGCCAACAGCCAGCAGAACCAGACCGTAACCGAGGCCATTACCAATACCGTCCATGAAACTTTCATAGACTGGGTTTTTCATGGCGTAGGCTTCAGCGCGACCCATGACGATACAGTTGGTGATGATCAAGCCAACATAGACCGACAGCGCCTTACTCATTTCGTAGGCAAAAGCCTTAAGCATCTGGTCGATGATGATAACCAGAGTAGCAATGATGGTCATCTGAACGATGATCCGGATGCTGTTAGGAATATGGTTGCGAATCGCACTGATTGACGCATTGGAAAAACCGGTAACCAGGGTTACGGCAATGGTCATGGTCAATGCAGTCGACAGTTTATTGGTAACCGCCAAGGCAGAACAGATACCGAGGATCTGTAGTGCAATGGGGTTATTGTTAAATAACGGATCCAGCAGAGCGTCTTGTGCTTTTGACATGATTAACCTCTCTTTGCTTTCTGGTTGGCAAGGAACTTACCAAATCCGTGTTGGCTAAACCAGTAGCGGACGATCCCCTGTACCTTGTTACCGGTTACCGTAGCACCCGCCAAACCGTCAATGGTGTTGATCGCATCGGCAGCATTTGGATCCATGCGACCGTTTTTAACGATCTTCAGCGCTAAAGCACCTGAGTTGTCAAATATCTGCTTGCCGGGCCATTGGGCCTTCCAGCGTGGGTTGTCAACTTCAGCGCCGAGACCAGGGGTTTCAGCGTGCTGATAGAAAGTGAAGCCTTTGATGGTGGTGCAATCATCGGCAACGGCAACATAGCCGTACATGGGGCCCCACATACCGGCACCACGGATAGGCAGAACGAGGTCGCCATTTGTGGCCTGGTAGACTGCAGCATATTTAGCGCGGGTACCAATGCCGGCGACGTCGAGATCAGCAGGGATCGCTTCGGACAGAGCTGGATCGCTAACGGCTTCTTTCTGATTGTAGGTTACTGAATCAACAGCCGTGGTGAATTCACCACTGTCCAGATCAATCAGTTTCAGTTCCATGTTGGTGGTAAAGAGTTCGTCGATATTGCCGCCATCGTCTATCTGTTGCTGGAAGCCACCAGCTGCGAGAACCGTTTTACGGATTTCGAGCTGTTTGTTGTAGGCTTCCTTGTCAATGCGAACAAGTGCTGCCATACATACCAGCACCGAGCAGACAACGCACAGTAAGAATGCGACCAGGAATGTTTTTAAAATAGAATCATTAGACATGGCGCAACTTCCTTTTCTTGATGTGTGCGTTCACGACCAGGCGGTCAATCAGTGGCGCAGCAACATTACCGAACAGGATAATAATTCCGACGCTTTCAGGCATCATGGGATTAAATACACGAACGGTAACAACCAGCAGACCAATCAACAAACCGTAGATCCATTGACCTTTGACGGTCATGGCAGCGGAAGAGTGATCCGTGGCCAAAAAGACCATACCAAAAGCGAGGCCGCCGAGTACCAAGTGCCAGGCCGGGTTCATTGCTGCAGGGTTGAACATGCACAGCATTGAAGAAAGGCCGATTACACCGATCAGGATCGAGGCGATAATACGCCATGAGGCGATGCCGCTGATCAGGAGAACCGCTGCACCGAGCAGGCAAGCCAAGGCAGATGTCTCGCCCATGGTGCCGGGGATGGTGCCGAGGAACGCCGATTGCCAGGAGATTCCCTGTGCCGCCAGGCTGGGAACGCCATCGCTCAGCGCCACGGCCAGTGGTGTTGCGCCGGTGTAGCCGTCAACGGCTGTCCATACTGCATCGCCGCTGATGGAGCCGGGATAGGCCAAAGACATGAACACCCAGGCTACCAGAGCCGGGTTAAGGAAGTTCATGCCGATGCCGCCAAAGATTTCGCGACCGATAACAACGCCAAACGAGGTGGCGATAGCTACTTGCCACAGTGGAGCAGTCGGAGGCATGAGCAATGTGATCAGAACGGCTGTGATCAGGAATCCGGCATCAATGTTCTTTTTACGCATTGATGCAAAGACCGTGACCCAGATTCCCTGGACGATCAAAGCTGTCAGCAGTACCGGCAGAAACATTCCAGCACCGGTGAGCAGGTTTGCCATGATAGAGTTGCTGTTGCTGAGGCCGGGAAGGCTGTTGATTTGACCGGCAGCCAGCATCTGGTTCAGGGTCAGGTTCTCTTGGTAGCCGGTGTTCCACATGGCCATCATGATACAAGGTAATAGCGCCAGCAGAATGATACTCATGACGCGCTTGTGGTTGATGCTGTCACGCACATGTGTTGAACCGGTGGTGACATCGGTGGGCGAGTACAGGGTTGTATCAATCGCCTCGTGAACGGCGGCGTATTTTTCCCACTTGCCACCCTTTTCAAAGTGAGGTTTCAATTCGTCGAGTAGTTTCACGGCTATTATCCCTCTTTCTCGATGGTGATGAGTGTGTCACGCAGCATGATGCCGTAATCGTTCTTGCCCGAGCAGACATAGGTGCACAGAGCCAGATCTTCTTCGTCCAATTCCATGCAGCCCAGTGCCTGAGCTTCGTCGGTGTCGCCTGCGGCAAGGCTGCGCAGCAGGAAGTTAGGCAGAACGTCCAATGGCATCACTTTTTCGAACGAGCCGATGACCAGGATGTTTCCTTGGCGGCCATTTTGGCTGGTGTTCATCGGGGCAGAGGGGCCACCGGTAAATGCCGACAGGAACACGCGCTTGATGGAATACTTGTCAGCTCCGGCAGTCATGGAAGCGAGGAATTCACGATCACGCTTTTCAGCCAGAACGGAAACCTGAAGGTGGAAGCGGCCCAGGAACGCCAAGGGGCCGGCAGCCGTGGTTCCATGTAGAACAGAGCCGGAAACCACGCGTTGGTTGCCCGCGTTCAATTCACCTTTGGTCAACTCATCAAGAGACGCGCCGATCCGGGTGCGAATCAGGCGTGGATTCTGGACGCCGGGACCGCCCAGAGCAACGATACGCTCGGTAGGCAGTTGGCCTGAGGTGAAGAATTTACCGTAAGCGATGACGTCCTGGTAGTTGATTGACCAGACGGTTTTGGTTTCGCAAACCGGATCCAAAAAGTGGATGTGTGTTCCGGCCAGACCCGCAGGGTGTGGTCCATCGAACTCTTCACAGCTGGTGCCGGCAACCTTGGGCATGACAACGTTCGGCTTTTGGCAGACAAAAACATTGCCGTCAGTCAAACGGGTGAGAACTTTGAGGCCGTTTGTAAAGGCCTGTTCTTCCTCTTTGATGATCAGCTCTGCTTTGGCAGCCAGGGGGTTGGTGTCCATCGCTGTTACAAAGATGGAACGGGGTGTGCTGTCGATGGCGGGTGCTTTGCTGTAGGGACGGGTGCGCAAGGCTGTCCACAGCCCGGAGTCAACCAAGTTGCCGACTACTTTGTCGCGACCCAGGCCATCCAGTTCAGCTTCAGGGTAAGATGCGAACTTTTCAGCTGCATCGCCTTTGAGTTCAATGACAACCGATTGCAGAGCGCGACGTGCGCCACGGTTGATTGCAACAACTTTACCGCAACCGGGAGCTGTGTACTTGACCCCTTCGATTTTTTTGTCGGTGAACAGTTCTTGACCCAGTTTAACCTGGTCTCCCACCTTTACACTCATGCTCGGCTTCATACCGACATAGTCTGGGCCGAGGACGGCAACGGTTTTGATTGCCGGTCCGTCAGAAATGCTCTGTTCGGGGCTGCCGGTGATCGGCAGGTCCAAGCCCTTATCAATTTTGATCATTTCAATGCACTTTCTAAAAAGGGTTGTGAATCAATCCATGTTCAACTTTGCACACTCCGGTCTGAATTGTCAGACGCAGCGCAAAATGGACGCAGTTGATTTTTTCGTCTACTTTTTTTTCCGGACCTGCACGAACAGTTGTAAGCCATCGCATATGTACATACCTCCCCTTTCAAAATAAAACCCACAAAGCCTGTCTCCGAGAGATCTCAAAAACCAAGGCACAACATCATGATGTGAATAAACCTCTGTCTACTCACGCAATTACTCTCCGTCGATTGTATACAGTATAATGTATATTGTAACAGTTACTATTACGATGTAATGCGCTTGTGTGTCAATAGAAGGATGATGAAAAAGGGGTCGATCGACTTTTTTCAGACGGTTTTTTCACATACGGCCATTTCTGCCGTCAGAAGAAGGGGAGATGTATACAGTAAGGGGGCTTAGGGCGGCAGGGGAAATTGACGCCTGTTGGGTGCAGCTCGTCGGTCTTGACAGGTCGTCGGCTTGGCCGCCGATCTCAAGAATGTGAGTGCGTGTTATTTTCCCGGCTGTTGATGTAGCTGCGAATGGCAAACAGGTCGGGAATCTTCAGAGAGAGAAACTGAACACCGTAGCCGGCAGGGATATCGGGATAGGCAGGTTTGTCACAATCGTTGATCCAGGTGACGATCCCTTCACAGTGGATGGGGTCCTCAGTCGTCGGTAGCTCCAGTATGATGCAGACTTGGGCGTTTATTGGTGGAGGGGTTTCTGTGGCGATAAAGATTCCGCCTGTGCTTAAGTTGTAGGCGCAGGCTACGCTGAGTGTTTTGAAATTGCTGCCGTGGTGAATCCGCAGGCTTGTCTGTAGACGGGGAAAAGAGCGATGAGCAAGGCCGAGGATGCGTCGGGCCGAAGTCGAGAACAGGTGGGTGTTGATGGGGGTGAACAGTATGTCGTCCGGGCGTGCCGTCTGACAATGATCCAAGTCGGTTGTTTCGGTACTATCGACGATGGCAACAACAGGAATATCACTGAGTCGTGAATCTTCTTTGAGTAAACGACAACAATTGCGCTGGTCAAGTTCCATGGAGGGGACGAGGAAGATGATGTCTGGACACTCTTTTCTCGCCATGTCGAGGAGCTGGGAGCCGGTGTCGGCGACGAGAATTGTAAATCCCTCCCGGTCTGAAAAGCTGTCATCGAAGGTGAGCAGAGCTTGCACGTCAGAGGAGATGAGGATGCTGTGTCGAGACATGGGGACCCTTTCTCTGGTTAGTTGATTCTAAGAGATCTTGATTGAATATTTACTTATACCACGCGGTTGTGTTTCATGCCAACGGGCTAAAATCAGGAGAAGCGGCTCCAGTTCAGGCGTTGCAGGTCGCGGATCAGCTTGATGGCTTCAAGGACATAGGGATCCTTGTGTGTTTTTTCCTGCCAGTCCTTGTCGTTGCTTGAGCTTGAACCCGGGTGGGTAAGCTCTTTATCTGTTTTTTCATCATCCAGAAGGGTGCGGCGTTCTGCAATGATGTCAGCCATCGTTAAGCTGCGTTGGCTATGCTCAATGCGTTGTCGAGCTTTGGCTGCAAGCTCGATAATGTGCTGCATCTGCTCATTGTTGGCAATGCGCTGTTGAGTGTTTTTTTTGAGTTGGTCGGTGGGCAATGTGTCCGGTAGTGGAGCATACTTGGTGCTGAGGATCGTATCCCACGGCATTGAATAGTCGATATACTGCTCTCCGCTCTTAACGGCTTCAAAGCGGTCGGGGAGAATGACGTCTGGAACGATACCGCGGTATTGGGTGGATCCACCGCTGATACGATAAAATTTCTGTACCGTGATTTTCAGCGCTCCCAGGGGCTTGAATTGTTCCATGTTGCGCAGCGGCAGATTGTTGTCGAGGTCGATAACGGCCTGAACGGTTCCTTTACCGTGGGTGTGCTTGCTGCCGACAATGATGGCGCGATGGTAATCCTGGAGGGCGCCGGCGAGGATTTCAGAGGCCGATGCGCTGAATTTATTCACCAGCACGATAAGAGGGCCTGCATAGTTGATCTTGGGATCTTCATCGGCCAATACCTCAATTTTTCCCGTACTGTCTTTGATCTGAACGATGGGGCCTTGTTCGATAAATAAACCTGACGTATCAACGGCATCGGTCAGTGAGCCACCGCCGTTATTGCGTAAATCGATAATCAGGCCACTGATGTTCTGCTTGATGAGCTTATTGAGTTCTTTGCGGGTATCATCCGTTACGTTGCGCGCGTTATGGTTGCCGTTTTGGAAGTCGCGGTAAAAGCTGGGGATCTTCAAGTAGCCGTAGGGGATGTCACTGCCCGGCAGGGTGATCACCGTCGACTTAACGAATGTGTCCTGGATCTGGACAACTTTACGAATGATTGAAATGATGCGCCGGGTACCGTCGGGCTTTTTAACGTGCAGACGTACTTCGGTGTCCTTGGGGCCGCGAATCAATGTGACGGCATCACGGATACGGGTATCGGTAATGTCAACCGGCTCGTTGTCCCCTTCTGCAACCTTGAGAATGATGTCTTCACTGCCCAGTTGCCCCTCTTGCTCAGCGGCACCGCCGGGGATCAGGCTGACAACTTTGATATAGCCATCTTCTTCGCGCAGCAAGGCACCGATCCCTTCCAGGGAGCCGCGCATGTGGATGTCGAAATCCTCTTTTTGGGCAGGTGGCAGGTAGTTGCTGTGGGGATCGTATGCCCGTGAAATCGCATTGAGGTAACGGCTGAAATGCTCCTGTTCCTGTTCTTTGAGCATGCGTGTAAACAGGTGGTTGTAGCGTTTTGCGACCTTTTCCCGCGCTTGTTGCCGCAGTTCGTCGTCTGAAAGTTCTGGCTGTGGCTTGACGGTGTCGGCGGTTTTGTTCTCGGCCTCTTCGCGGGTTCGATCAGCATCTTCTTTCAGGTCGAGAAAGCGGTTGGCGACCTGGTATTTCAGTGTCTTGCGCCAGCGCTCACGGAGTTGGTCGCCGTCATTGCAGAACTCGAGTTTCTTGTTGTCGGTTTCCAACTGTTCCGGGCGGTCAAAACTGAAGGGATGGGTCAGCAGTTGTGCCACCATCTCGCGGACAACCTCAATCCGTTCCGTCATGATCTGGGCGCTGTAGACGGGCAAGTGAATCATGCCGCGGCGGATCTCGTTGTCAATGTAGCTTTCATAGGCGGCGAGCATTTTGACGTCTGTTGTCAGCAGGAAGCGTTTTTGGGCGTCGAGTTGCTTGAGGTAGAGATCAAAGGCGGCCACTGAGAGATCGTCATTGAGAATCTTGTGGCTGTAGTGGTGGCGCGTAAGATGTTGACTGACGATAAATCCCAGTAACTTGGCGCGCTGTGGATCAAATTCCTGATTAGGCAGCGGACTGGCTGTGGCCAAGCTGGTCAGGGTTGTGCAGAGAATCAGGAGTAGTGGGATAAGTCTTCGGTAGATGGTCATGGAGTTGTCAGTCCTTATGTCTGTGACCAGCACAATCGAGCTGGATTGTGATTGTTGTTTGTCTATGTCGGGCCAACAGTCGCCCGGGGAGTCTGTTGGCGGTTTTTCCGGAGTTTGTTGTCTGCCCCCAGCCTGTGCTTAGCCTAGCATAGTCTTGTGCCGGGGGATAAAAAAAGGCCGGCAAGGGGAGGTTGCCGGCCAAAAGTAGGAGGTTTTTGTGGAAAAACCGTTTCCTGCTGTTGATGGTTAAACTATAGCGTATCGATGGTGTCTGTGCCACGTGGGAACTCGTAAACTTTTGGGGATGAGTTCCTGTTTTTTTACTGTGTATTTGCACAGCGATTAAGCGAATCGTTGTATGGCGATGAGTAGCCAGGTCAGTGTTGCGCCAAGCAGGGCAACAAAAACCATGGCCGAGCCCAGGTCTTTGGCTCGGCCGGCCAGCGGGTGATGTTCATCGCTGATGCGATCAACCACCGCCTCAATGGCTGAGTTGGCCAGCTCGGCGATCACTACGCTGTACAGGGTTGTTAACAGCAGTGCTGTCTGGGTGAGGGTTTCTCCGACAATGAAGGCGAAGGGGGTGAGCAGTGCCGCCATGATGATCTCCTGGCGAAAGGCGGCTTCATGTTTCCAGGCAGCCTGTAGTCCTTGCCAGGAGTAACCGGCGGCATTGATGAGTCGGGATAGTCCCGTTTTGTCAGGTTTTGCCATCGTTAGTCATGCTCCGTTATGGGAGGATCTTCTCCGCTGGAAGAGGGTGGATTGAAAAAATCGATCAGCGCCTGTTGAATCTGAACTGCTGGCGCTATGATCCGACGAGCGGGGGGGAGTGAGTTGAGGAAGATACGCCCATAGCCTTTGCTTGCCACGCGCTGGTCGAGGATCAGCACCACGCCACGATCCTGCCGATGACGGATCAGGCGACCAAAGCCCTGTTTCAGGCGTAGTACGGCCTGGGGAACTGTGTAGTGCATGAACGGATCACGTCCCTGCTGTTTTAGGAACTCGCTACGGGCAATCTGGATCGGTTCCGTTGGGACACGAAACGGCAGGCGGGTGATGATCACCTGTTCAAGGGCTCTTCCCGGCACGTCAACGCCTTCCCAGAATGAATCGGTGCCAAACAGGATGTTCTGGTGGCTTTGACGGAACTTCTTCAGCAGCAGGTGGCGGGCGCTCTGTCCCTGACAGAGGCAGTTGAGTCCTCGGGCATGTAGGGGGGGCTCAAGTTCGTTGTATAGTTTTCGCAGTAAGGAGTAGGCGGTAAAAAGGACAAAGCTGCGGCCGTTTGAAGCCTGGACGGCTTGTTCAATTTGACTGCTGAGCATGGCGGCATAGCTGTTGTGGGTTGGGGGAGCAATATCTGTTGGCACGGCGACGATGGCTTGCGTGGCAAAATCAAATGGTGATTCCAACAACAGTTCACTGCGGCGCACATCGGGACAGAGGTCAAGGCCGGTGCGTTGATTGAAAAAAGTAAAGCGATGATTGACGGTCAGGGTGGCACTGGTGAGGATAATGCTGCGAAAGCGGTCGTAGACGGCCTCTTTGAGGGTATTGGCGACACTGATCGGGGCGGTGTTGAGCCACAAAACGGGGTCCTTGCGCTGGGCGGCGGGACGGATAATCTCCAGCCAGGTGCAGGCGCTGCTGTTGGCGCTCAAGAAATAACTGAGGTCAGCGCTGAGACAACTCAGGCGGCCACGCATGCCGCGAATATCAATTAACTGCGGGGTGATTTTTTCGGCGGCGTCATCGGGGAGCTGTTCACACAATTTGATGAGCAGTTCAAGTTGTAATGCTACTTGACTGCTGCTTTTGGTCAACGGTTGCAGGCTGTCCTGTAAGTGTTGCCAGCGTTCGCCCTGGGTCTGATCGGGGGTGATCCGCCAGCGTAACTTATCATTTCTCCAGCGTGTCTCGCGTGCGTCGGGAGACAGCAGGTTCCGTTGGCGGCTGAATTGCTCCATCGCCTCATCACGTAACTGTCGGCAATGGGCGAGCAGTTCCTCAATGCGTTGATAGAGGCTGTCGTACAGGGGACCGTGGCTATCGGGGAGTTCTTTGGCCAAGCTGCTTAACAGTCGGGACAGCATGCCGCGATCCTGCTTGCGGGGGTGGACCAGGCGATTGAGGATATAGCCGAAACTGTGTGCGCTGATGCGGATGGAAAAATTGCGTGTCGCCGCATCTTCGAGGTGATGAGCCTCGTCGATGATGATGCGGCTGTATGGTGGCAGGACGGCTGCCGAGCTGTAGTTTTCCGTCTGGGCGCGAACGGCCAGATCCGCAAGGAGAAGGGCGTGATTGACGATGAGCAGATCGGCGTGGGAAGCGCGACGTCGGGCTTTGTGGAAAAAGCAATTGCTGTAATGGGGGCAGCGGGTGCGAGGGCATTGATCTATCTCACAGCACACCTCCGCCCAGACGGCTGCGGCAGGGATAAAGGTCAGCTCGTCGCGGCTACCGGCTTTTGTCGTTGTTGCCCACTCGCTGAGGTGGTTGAGTTCGCTGGTGTGCTCCGACTGGAACAGTTCTGGTTCGCGGCAGGCGTTGTCCGTGCGGCGCAGGCACAGGTAGTTATTGCGCCCCTTGACCAGCACGGCAATGAAGTCGTCGTTGAGGGCTTTTTTAAGCAGTGGCAGGTCTTTGCTGATCAGCTGTTCCTGCAGGTTGATGGTGTTGGTTGAGATCGCCACCGGTTGTTCATTGCGGAGAGACCAGAGGATGGCTGGAACCAGGTAGGCAAGGCTTTTGCCGGTGCCGGTTCCTGCTTCGATGGCCGCCAGGCCATCATTGTTGAATGCTTCTGCGGCGGCAAAGGCCATGCGTAATTGCTCGGGGCGCTCTTCGTAGTTATCCAGGTGGGTTGCCAGAGCCCCTTCAGGGCCAAGTAGCTCGGCAATGGTGTCCGGTTGGATCGCGCGGTGTTGTGGAGCCGGGCAGGCATCGACAATCTTGTACACGTTTTCAACAGAGTTATCCACAATGTGGAAGCCGACGCCCATTTCGCCGAGGCGAGCTGCGATGGTAAGGTCGGCACTGGAAGGTGTCAGGTTGCCTGAGGGGTGGTTGTGGATAACGGTATCGCCGCTGCAGCAGCGGCTGGTGATGGCCGGAACGGCTTGGTGGTTGCCGCGGGCCAGAATGGTGGCACCGTTGATAGCGAGGGTGGGATCGGTGTGGCCAAGAAAGAAAACCTCGTTGCCGTCGCTTTTGGCGATGGCATGGCGCATGAGATCCCGGCATGTAGTCGAGTAATTTTTTAGCGTGTTATCAGTAAGTGACATGGCTGGCGAGTGTAGCATTGGACGGCAAGGAAGGTGCGTAAATTTTACCGGCAGGCAAAAAAATATGCTATGTAGCTTGGTCTTGACTCTTAAGCTCAGGCGTTCTAGGATGAATAAAACAAATCAGATGATTTTACTCGGATTAATCGGGATTGTCAAACAGGAGTAATTTTTATGTACACCGATAAAGTGATGGAGCACTTCTCTAACCCGCGAAACGTTGGCCAGATCGAGAACCCCAATGTGGTTGTCAAGGTGGGGGATCCCGGCTGTGGGGATGCGGTGCTGATTTTTCTCAAAATTGACAATAATATCATTACCGATATTAAATATAAGGTCTACGGCTGTGGCGCGGCAATTGCGACAACATCGATGGCCAGCACGATGGTTATGGGGAAGTCTCTCGATGAGGCCCTGGAGGTGACGGACGAAAAGGTCGCCGGGGCGCTCGGTGGTCTTCCTGAAAATAAGCAGCATTGTTCCAATCTGGCAGCCACAGCTATTCGGGCGGCCGTAACGCGCTATCTTCATCCTCCCGAGGAGGAGGTTTCCGCCTCCTAACCGCCTGTCAAAATTTAGATACTCGAGAAAGCCCTGTCCCTGTTTTAGCCGGTCAGGGTTTTTTTTATCCCTTCTTCGAGAGCGGTCGGTGTGATGTGGAGATCATGTGACCAGATGCGAGGATCGCAGACATTGCCGTTGGTCAGCATGCTGATCTGCTCGCTGGTGACCGGGTAGGCCGGGAATCTTTCGAGGTAGTGCGTTATCCGGCGCATGAGTGACAATGGCTGGTGGAGCTTGGTCGGTTTTTTTCTGCCCAGAGCGGTGGCAAACAGGTCGATGAGCTCGTCGTAGCTGCACTGGTCGGGGCCGCAGCAGTGATAGGTGTTGTGAATGCTGCTCGGGGTGCTCAGGGCATTGGCGAAGCCGGTAACGACATCGGTAATGTAGACGGGGGACAGCTGATATTGACCGTTGCCGATAATGGGAATGATCGGCAGCAATCGTACCTGCTGGCTGAGCATGTGGGTGAATTCACCTCCTGATCCATAGATCAGCGATGGTCGGAAGATTGTCCATTCCAGGCGGGAGTGGCGAGCCAGCTGTTCAGCATGCCATTTGCTGGTTAGGTAGTTGCCGTCAGCCGTTTCACAGGCGCCGTTAGCGCTCATGTGCAGATAGCGGGAGATCCCGGCCTGTTCTGCGGCCTCAATGATGTTGCGCGTTGCTTCAACGTGGAGTCGTTCGAAGGTGATATTGCGCTGAGGGAATGCTCGAATGATTCCCACCAGGTGGATGATGGCATCACAACCTGCCAAGCTGGCGACCAGACTGGCTTTATCGGTAATGTCACCGCTGTGGTATTCGATGTTGGTGCGGTATGGTTGGAATGTCGGGGTAGAGCGAGCCAGGCAGCGAACTTGATGATTGTTGCTGGCTAGGTAACGTATGAGGTGGCTGCCGACAAAGCCGGTGCCCCCGGTGATGAAAATGCGCATAGGTCGGACCCTCCGATCAAGGTAGGTTAAGTGACCGCCGACATCTCGTCGTTTGCCGATTGTTGAGCAAAGTATAGCAAAAAAATCGCTGCGAATTAAAAACTGAGTAAGATTTCCTGTAAATCGTCATCTGGCCGTATATAATCGATTTTTCCACTGAAAAGCTGTTTTATTTGTATGGGAAGTGGTTGAGTATACGGTATTTTTTTGGATTTTTTGCGCCCGAAAACAGGAGGCGAAATGAAGGGTAAAACTCCACTGTATGCTGCGTAAGTATCTGTAAAATTAGGGTATAATCGTTCGGAGATTGCATACAGTATACTCTATTTTTCCCTTGACAAAGGAGGCGTTTTGACTTAACTTGCACGACGCTAAAATTATTGATTTATACAGTTTTTAAGACATTGAGTTAACCCTGTCAGGAGGCGCTGTTCCATGCTTGAGAGTTATCTACCGATACTCGTCCTCATAACCATTGCAGTACTGTTTGCAGTGGGTTCGGTGACTTTTTCATTTATTTTTGGTCCCAAAAAGCCCAGTGCGGTCAAGCTCGCCCCATACGAATGCGGGATGCCCCTTATTGGTACTGCACGGGAACGGTTTTCCGTTAAATTCTATATCGTGGCGATGTTGTTCATTTTGTTCGATATAGAAGCGGTATTTCTGTACCCATGGGCAGTTGTATTTAAGCGGTTAGGCATGTTCGGCTTTATTGAGATGGGTGTGTTTATCATCATCTTGCTGGTCGGTTATGTTTATGTTTGGAAAAAAGGAGCTCTGGAATGGGAGTAACACAAGCCACGGAACAGGTCTCAGGAGTAGAGAATTACAATAACGTCCTGGGCAACAATATTTTGACCACATCGCTGGACAAGGTGGTTAACTGGTCTCGTTCCCGTTCGTTATGGCCGATGACCTTTGGTCTGGCCTGTTGTGCGATCGAGATGATGGCGACCGGTGCGGCCCGTTTTGACCTCGACCGTATGGGCGTTTTGTTTCGTGCTTCGCCACGTCAGGCCGATGTAATCATCATTGCCGGAACCGTTACTCATAAGATGCTGCCTGTTATTGAGGTCGTCTATGAGCAGATGCCTGAACCCAAGTATGTGGTTGCCATGGGTGCTTGTGCATCATCCGGCGGTGTGTTTGACACCTATAGTGTTGTGCAGGGGATCGATCAGGTCCTCCCTGTTGATGTTTATGTGCCAGGCTGTCCGCCGCGTCCGGAAAGTTTGTTGTACGGTCTGATCAAGCTTCAGGAAAAGATCATGCGCGAACGTAATAGCTTCGGTGCTGCTATCGGCGCCGGTGATGTTATCCCGGGTTAGTTAAGTTTTCCGGTTGAAACCGATCGAATAGGGAAAAGAAAATGAGCCAAGCTGTCGTAGCAAAGCTGAAGGGAGCCTTCGCCGCATCCGTGCTGGACGTTAAAGAGCACCGTGGCGAAGTCACAGTCACTGTAAAAAAAGACGAAATTGTCGCCATTTGCCAATTCTTGAAAGATGAGGCCGGCTACAACTTTCTGTGTGATCTGTGTGGTGTTGATTATCTCGGTCAGGAACCCCGTTTTATGGTGGTGTACAACCTGTACAACATTACCACCAAGGAGCGCTTGCGGATCAAAACACCCGTTGAGGAGCAGGGTGCCTGTGTCGATACGGTCAGTGGTGTTTGGTCAACGGCCAACTGGCACGAACGTGAGTGTTGGGATCTGATGGGAATTAAATTCGCCGGTCATCCTGATCTGCGTCGTATTCTTATGCCGGCTGACTGGGAGGGCCATCCATTACGCAAGGATTACCCCTTGCAAGGACCTGGTCGCGATCCATATCAGGGTCGACTTTCCTAATTTCAGCGTAACTGATCAAAACGAGGCTTGAAATGGCAAAAAAAGAGACGATGACAATCAATATGGGCCCTCAGCATCCGTCAACGCACGGTGTGTTGCAGTTGGTCCTGGAACTGGACGGTGAAACCGTTGTTAATGCGGTTCCCCATGTTGGGTTTTTGCACCGTGGTGTCGAAAAGTTGGCAGAAAATCGCAGTTACCACCGTGCTTTACCGCTGACCGATCGCCTGGACTATCTGGCGCCGATGAGCAACAATCTCGGTTACGTGCTGGCTGTTGAGAAGCTGCTGGGTATTACCGATCAGATTCCCGAACGCGCAAAAGTCGTGCGGGTCATGATGGCGGAGATCACCCGGATCAAGAGTCACCTGGTGTGGTTGGCGACTCATGCTCTGGATATCGGCGCGATGACCGTATTCTTGTACTGCTTCCGTGAGCGCGAAGCGATCATGGATATGTACGAGAAGCTCTCGGGCGCTCGGATGACCTCCAACTATTTCCGTGTTGGCGGCCTGTCGTTGGATTTGCCGGAAGGCTTCGAAAACGATGTGCTTGAATTTATCGATGCCATGCCTGGTCATCTCAATACCTATGAAGGCTTGCTTACTGGTAACAAAATCTGGCAAAAGCGGACCATCGGTGTTGCCAAGATCAGTGCCGAAGATGCGATTGATATCGGCCTGACCGGCCCGGCCTTGCGTGCCAGCGGTGTCGATTGGGACCTGCGTCGCGATAATCCCTACAGTGGCTACGAGGATTACGATTTCAAGGTTATTACCCGTGACGGTTGCGACACTTTTGATCGTTACACGGCTCGCCTTGATGAGATGCGTGAGTCCTGCAAGATTATCCGTCAAGCGTTGGATAAATTGCAGCCGGGACCAATCCTGGCCGATGAGCCTTCCGTTTGTTTGCCTGCAAAGAAAGATGTTGTGAACAGTATCGAAGGGCTGATCCACCAGTTTAAAATCATCACCGAAGGTTTTAAGCCGGAGGAGGGTGAAATATACCAAGGGGTTGAGGCACCAAAAGGTGAGCTCGGGTACTACATGGTTTCTGATGGTACTGCAAATCCATTCCGTATGAAGGTCAGGCCACCATCCTTTGTTAACCTTCAAGCTTTACCGCAAATGATTGAAGGTTCAATGATCGCTGATGTTGTTGCGGCAATCGGTACGCTCGATATTGTTTTGGGTGAAATTGACCGCTAAACGTTAAGTGCTGACACGCCTTGTTATGTGATGTGTCATTAAGTTTCCTGCCTGAACAAATGCGGCAGGTATAGAGAAGAAGGAAAGAGGAAAATCATGCCAGAAATGCTTAGCCTCTCGAACGACCCGATACTGTTTCTCAGTGTGATGGTCGCCAAGATTTTGGTCGTATTTATCGTGGTGGTTCTGATCGTTGCTTATGCGACCTATGCCGAGCGGAAAATTATCGGTCGTATGCAGACTCGTCTGGGACCGACCATGACCGGACCTCTGGGCTTGTTGCAGCCGATTGCTGACGGTCTCAAGTTGTTTTTCAAGGAAGATATCATCCCGGCGCAATCGAGTAAGTTTGCGTTTATTCTTGCTCCGATGATGATCCTTGTTCCGGCATTTATCACCGTTGCCGTTATCCCTTTTGGTGATTTTATCACTGTCGGTGGATACCTTGTCCCGCTGCACATTACCGATCTTAATGTCGGTATCCTGTATATCCTGGCCATGGCCGGACTGGGTGTGTACGGTATTGTTCTGGCTGGTTGGGCATCAAATAACAAGTATTCCCTGATCGGTGGTATCCGTTCTGCGGCACAGATGGTGTCCTATGAATTGGCCGCCGGATTGTCAATGATTGCTGTCTTTATGCTGTCGGAGACCTTAAGTCTGCGTGGGATTGTTGATGCACAGGCCGGTTCGGTTTTGAACTGGTATATTTTCTCACAACCGCTGGCATTCTGTCTGTTTGTGATTACCTCTCTGGCTGAAATTAACCGGACACCGTTTGACCTTCCCGAGGCCGAGACTGAGCTTGTATCCGGTTTCTGTACCGAGTATTCATCCATGAAATATGCACTCTTTTTTATGGCGGAATATGCCAACATGATCGTTGTTTCAGCGATTACGGCAACTCTGTTTCTCGGTGGGCCAGCGGGACCATTTGCCGGACCGATTAATCTGCTGCTTAAAATCTTCTTTTTCATGTTCCTGTTCATCTGGATTCGTGCCACGTTCCCGCGTGTTCGTTACGATCAGTTGATGTTCATGGGCTGGAAGGTGTTCCTGCCGTTGGCATTGTTGAATATTGTTATTACTGGTGCTGTTATCGTTTTTTAACGTAGTACCCTCTGTTCAAAGGATCGACCCATGATTAAAGAGTTTATTCAGGGCTTGAGCATAACCGCAAAGCACCTTTTGCCGGGACATACAACGACTGTTGAGTATCCTAAACAAAAGCTGGAAATTGCAGAACGTTTTCGTGGCCTACACCGTCTGGTGCCCGACCATGATCGTGAAAAATGTGTTGCCTGTGGTCTGTGCCCGACCGTGTGCCCGGCAAAATGTATTACCGTTGAGGCCGGGGAAGATGAGAACGGCGTTAAGTATCCGAAGGTTTATCAAATCGACATGCTGCGTTGTATCTTTTGCGGTTACTGTGTCGAGGCCTGTCCCGTTGAGGCCATTGAGATGACCGGCGAGTATGAATTGGCCAGTTATAAGCGTGAAGATTTCTGCTTCACCAAGGAGCGTTTGCTTAAATAATCGCTATAGGAGCCACACTCATGGAATATTTGCAGTTATTCTTCTTTTATCTAGTTGCGCTGGTCGCTATTGTTGCCGGATTTTGCGTGATTTCATGTAAAAACCCGATCAACAGCGCCATTTCACTGGTAATGACATTTTTCTGCCTGGCGATTTTTTACGTGATGCTTCATGCACCGTTTATGGCTGCGATTCAGATTATGGTTTACGCCGGTGCCATTATGGTGCTGATCATCTTCGTTATGATGTTGTTGAATCAGGGTGCAGAGGTGATCGCGCGTTATCGTCATGCAGTGATCGGGGCATTTGTCGCCGCCGCCTTGATGATGGTTCAGATTATCGTGCTTATCAAGCAGGGTGCAGTCAGTGCTACCGTTGGTCCTATCAGTTCAGATGTGATTGAAACGGTTGGGCACACCGAGTTGATCGGTCAGGCACTGTTTACCGATTTTCTGCTGCCGTTTGAAATTGCTTCGATTCTGCTCCTGGTTGCCATAGTCGGTGCCGTAGTACTGGCGAAGCGGGAAGTTTAAATACAGGGACAGGAGATATCATGATTACGATCACTCACTATATGGTTCTGAGCGCCATTTTGTTTTCCATGGGAACCGTCGGCGTACTGACCCGTAGAAATGCCATTGTTGTTTTTATGTGCGTAGAGTTGATGCTCAATTCGGTCAATCTCACATTTATCGCACTTTCAAGTCATCTCGGTAATATGGATGGTCAGATTTTTGTATTTTTTATCATGACCGTTGCGGCGGCTGAAGCTGCTGTTGGTCTGGCACTGATGATCGCCTACTTCCGTAACAGAGAATCCATCGACGTTGAGGAATTCAGCCTGTTGAAATGGTAACTTCTTCAGGGCTGTCTAAGGTTCAGTCCGCCTAGAGGAGATGTAGATGTACGATAAATTATGGCTTATTCCGTTGTTTCCCTTTGTGGGATTCTTGATCAACGGGTTGTTGGGCAAAAAAATTAAAAATGAAAAGGTGATCGGGGCCATTGGCACCTTGGCAATCTTCTCTTCATTTGTAGTGTCCTGCAAATATTTCCTTCAGTTACTTGAAGATAGTAACAAGGTTCACGAAGTGGTCGTGACCAGTTGGATGTCGGTTGGTCAGTTGCAAGTGGACTGGGGGCTGCTGCTGGATCCATTGTCCGCTTTGATGATCATGAATGTTACCGGTTTGGCGACATTGATCACCTTCTATTCTATCGGCTACATGCATGGTGAGGAGGGGTACTTCCGTTTCTTCTCCTACCTTAACCTGTTTAGCTTTGCCATGTTAATGCTGGTACTTGGCAGTAACGCTCTGGTGATGTTTGTCGGCTGGGAGGGTGTTGGGCTCTGTTCCTACCTGCTGATCGGCTACTACTACGAAAAGAAGAGTGCAAGCGACGCCGGTAAGAAAGCGTTTGTTGTCAACCGTGTTGGTGACTTCGGCTTTTTGCTTGGTTTGTTTTTACTGTTCTGGTCACTCGGCCAGAAAGGGGTATGGACGATCCGCTTTACCGAGATCGCGGCTAATGCTCATCTGCTGGAAAATGGTGGTCTGATTGTAACGATCATCACATTGTGCTTTTTCCTCGGCGCTACCGGTAAATCGGCTCAGATTCCTCTGTATACTTGGTTGCCTGATGCCATGGAAGGCCCGACTCCGGTTTCGGCCCTGATCCATGCGGCGACCATGGTTACCGCCGGTGTCTATATGATCGCTCGTATGAATGGTCTGTTCGCCATGGCACCTGATACGATGATGGTTATTGCCATTGTCGGTGGGGCGACAGCATTGTTTGCGGCGACCATCGGTCTGGCACAGAATGATATTAAGCGTGTTTTGGCGTATTCAACGGTTTCACAGCTCGGTTATATGTTCCTGGCTATGGGAGTTGGCGCATTTACCGCAGGTATCTTCCATCTGTTGACTCACGCATTCTTCAAAGCCTGCCTGTTCCTCGGTTCAGGTTCGGTTATTCACGGTATGCACCATGCCTATCATCATGCTCACTTGGATGATGATCCTCAGGACATGCGTAACATGGGTGGCCTGCGCAAGAAGATGCCGATTACATTTTATACTTTCTTGTTTTCGACTCTGGCCATTTCCGGGATCCCATTTTTCTCAGCTTTCTTTTCCAAAGATGAAATCCTGTGGTGGTCACTGTCATCAACACGTGGTCATTGGGCGCTGTGGTTGATGGGTGCTCTTGCAGCATTGATGACCGCCTTCTACATGTTCCGTCTGGTGTTCATGACGTTCTTTGGTGAGCAGAAAACTGATGCGCGTGCAAAGGATCACATTCCCGAGTCTCCATTGGTTATTACCTTGCCGCTGATGATTCTGGCGGCGCTGGCAACCTTTGGTGGTTTGATGGGTGTTCCTCATGTTCTGGGTCAATATATTGGCCATTTTCCGAATGCCATTGAGAATTTCTTGGCACCGATCTTTGAGCATACTCAGCATCTGCATCATATTGAAGCGCACGGCGCAGCAGCGACCGAATTTACGTTCATGGGTATATCCGTTGGTATCGCTGTCGTCGGTATCGGCCTGGCTTGGTTGATGTATTGTAAAAAGCCTCAGCTGCCTGGTCTGATCGTGGCAAAATTCCCAGCTCTTCATCGAGCCATATACAACAAGTGGTATATTGATGAGTTTTACGATGCCATGGTTGTTAACCCGACGAAAAAATTGGGTACAACCCTGTGGCTGATTTTTGATGTACGTCTGGTTGATGGTTTGGTCAATGGCGTGGCCTGGGTTGTTAAGGGGAGTGGACGTGCGCTGCGTTACACACAAACCGGTTATACACACAACTATGCCATGTCAATGGTGGCTGGTGTCGTGGCTATCATTGCCATCTACGTCTTCAATTAATGACGGCTGTGACTAGGATCTCATATACAAGGAGCAACTTCTAATGTCAGAACATCTACTCAGCCTGATGACATTCTTCCCCATTTTGGGCATGCTGATCGTATTGATGCTGCCCAAGGGTAATGGCGGACTGCTTAAGAGTGTGACGCTGGTTTTTACCCTGATTACTTTTGTAATCAGCATGCCTCTGGCGCTTGATCCGATTTTTAAAACATCGGGTGCCATGCATTACACTGAATTTGCAGAATGGATCAGTGTCGGCAACTATTTTCAGATGAACTATAGCGTGGGTATCGACGGCATCAGCTTATGGCTGGTGATGTTGACCACCTTTATTATGCCGATCGCCGTGCTGTCGACCTGGCAAGCTGTGACCAAAAACGTCAAAGGCTACATGGCGTTGATGTTACTGCTTGAAACAGCAATGCTCGGTGCGTTTATCGCCTTGGATCTGTTCCTGTTCTATGTGTTCTGGGAATTGATGCTGATTCCGATGTACTTCATGATTGGTATCTGGGGTGGCGCTAACCGTATTTATGCAGCGGTTAAGTTCTTCATCTATACCGCTGTGGGTTCATTGTTGATGTTGGTAGCGATTATCTACATCTACTATACCGCTGTAAATTCCGGTATGGATATCAATGGCTTCAGTATCGCTGATTTTTATAACCTGTCACTTGATCCTGAGTTGCAGAAATGGTTGTTCCTCGCATTTGCCTTGAGCTTTGCGATCAAGGTTCCCATGTTCCCGGTTCACACCTGGTTGGCTGATGCTCACACCGAGGCACCGACAGCCGGTTCAGTCATTCTGGCTGCCGTGATGTTGAAAATGGGTACTTACGGTTATGTCCGTTTTGCCATGCCGCTGTTCCCCGACGCGCTGAAATATTACCTGCCCTACCTGGCTGGTCTGGCCGTTATCGGTATTGTCTATGGTGCCCTGGTGGCGATGATGCAGAAGGATGTCAAGAAGCTGGTTGCTTACTCCTCTGTTTCGCACCTTGGCTTCGTTATGCTGGGTATCTTCGCATTGAATACCATTGGTGTCAGTGGCGCGGTACTACAGATGGTCAACCACGGTGTCTCTACCGGTGCACTGTTCCTTATCGTTGGCTTTATCTACGAGCGCCGTCATACTCGCTTGATCAGCGATTTTGGTGGCCTGTCGAAGCAGATGCCGGTGTTTGCCACCATCTTTATGATTGTTACCCTGTCTTCAATCGGTCTGCCTGGTACCAACGGCTTCGTCGGTGAGTTCATGATCCTGCTGGGTGCTTTCCAGAGTGAGTTGCGCTGGTTTGCCGTCATAGCGACAACGGGAGTTATCCTTGCTGCAGTCTACATGCTATGGATGTTCCAGCGTGTCATGTTTGGAAAACTGGATAATCCGAAAAACCAGAATCTCAAAGACCTGTCGTTTCGTGAACTGTGTGTCGTTGCGCCGCTGTTGATCTTTGTCTTCTGGATCGGTGTTTATCCCAACACCTTCCTTGAGAAAATGGAGCCCGCAGTTAATCAGATGATCGTCCAGGTTACGGGCGAACAGCCTGTTGTTGTGAAAGCGGTACCTGTAGCGGCTCCTGCACCTGTTCATGCCGAAGAGGCTGTACACGGTCATGCAGAAGAACCTGCACACGGTCACAGTCATTAAGCTCATCAAGCTTTAAGGCTGTTTGAATACGTTATTGCGTTAAATCGCTTCTAAAGGAGCATCTACATGGAAAATCTGGTGCAAACTGCCATGCAAAATGTCAATTTTGCAGCCATTATGCCTTCGCTGGTTCTGGCATGCTTTGGCATGGTGCTGTTACTGATCAACGCTTTTTCACGGCGTGGAGCAACAGCTCATGTTGCTTTAATCAGTCTGGTGGCCCTGCTGACATCCGGTTACACAGCGGTTATGGGCTGGAACAACCCCCAAGCCGGTTTTGCCGGTCATGCTGTTCTTGACAACTATGCGATCTTCTTCACCATCATCTTTCTGATTGCAGCTGGGTTGACGATCTTGATGTCTGACAGCTATCTCAAGCGTGAAGGCTATCCGGTTGGTGAGTATTATACGCTGATTGTTTTCAGTACCGTAGGTGCCATGTTGATGGCTTCCGGTACGGATTTGATGACCATCTTCCTGGGGTTGGAAGTGTTGTCGGTATCCCTCTATGTGCTGGCGGGCTTCTTCCGTGGTCAACTCCGTTCCAACGAGGCAGGACTCAAGTATTTTCTGCTCGGCGCGTTTTCGACCGGCTTCCTGCTCTATGGCATGGCCTTGATCTACGGCGTTTCCGGAACAACCAATCTTGTTGATATCGGAGCGTTCTTCGCGGCATCTCCCGCTGCGGCGACCAATCCCGTTGCGATTGCCGGCATGCTGCTGATGTCTACCGGCTTCCTGTTCAAAATTGCCATCGCGCCATTCCACATGTGGGCTCCCGATGTTTATGAGGGCTCGCCGACACCGATTACAGCATTTATGAGTGCCGGTCCCAAGGCCGCTGCTTTTGCTGCTTTACTACGTATCTTTCTGGTCAGCCTCGGTTCGATGGAGGGCACATGGTCTTCAATGCTGTGGGTTCTGGCGGTCTTGACCATGATCACAGGTAACTTCCTGGCTCTGAATCAGGACAATCTCAAGCGTATGCTGGCTTATTCGTCGATTGCCCATGCCGGTTATGCACTTGTTGGTTTGGTTGCTGCCAATGAGATCGGTATTTCAGGTGTTCTGTTCTACATGCTTGCATATACCTTCATGAATATTGGTGCCTTTGCGGTGCTGGTGCTGGTGGGTAAGCAGGGCGAAGAAAACTTGACATTACAGGGTTTTGCCGGTTTTGGTTATAAGAGGCCGCTGTTGGCTGTGTTGATGACTATCTGCCTGTTTTCACTGATGGGTATTCCGCCATCAGCAGGATTCAGCGGCAAATTCTTTATCTTTGCCGGAGCGCTGGATGCCGGTTATGTATGGCTGGCTATTCTTGGTGTTCTCAATTCTGCGGTCTCACTGTACTACTACCTGCGGGTCATGGTATTCATGTACTTCAAGGATCCAGAAGAGGATTTCGAGTGGATTCAACTTAAGCCTGGGGCAACGATCTGTATCGTCCTGTCAGTAATTGCCGTGCTTTATATGGGAATTGTTCCTAGCGGAGTGATGTCCTTGGCACGCCAAGCACTGTTTTAGACCGTTCGACATATTTGTAAAAAAAGCCCCGGATTTATTCTGGGGCTTTTTTTATGGTGGTTTTTGGGGCGGGGTGTTTTTTATGGATTTTCGGCAGTCGTTACAGTGGGTAGAGCAAAATAATGAACTTGTAAAGGTTTCTGTACCGGTCAGTGGTGACCTCGAAATTGCGACAATCATCAACCGGCTGTGTAAGGAATATACCGATCCACCAGTGGTTCTTTTTTCAAATGTTGATCATGGTCGTTATGCTGTCGTGGCCAATCTGTTTGCCGGTCGTCGGCGTATGCAGCAAATGATTCAAGGTCAGGATGGCTTGAGTCTTGCTCAGCGCTCAGCTGCCTTGCCTGATACCGTTAGCGGATGGGAGAGTTTTGCCAGCTGGTTGGCGCAGAAGTCACATTATGCCCCCCATCATGTTCCTAATGATCATTCGCGGTTGCTACCTGATAATCAGGGTTTTTTTGAACTGCCACAGCTTAAAATGTGGCCGGATGATGCCGGTTGTTACCTCTCTCTGGCAACGATGATCAGTCGTTCTGTCTCAAGTGAAGAGATCAACTGCGGGATTTACCGCTTACAGATCATCGATAACCGGCATGCTGCCGTCCATTGGCGTCCCGGTTCCGATGCTGCATCTCAATTTGAACACTATCGGGCTCACAATCAGAAGATGCCGGTGGTGATTGTTGTCGGCTGCGATCCGCTGATTACATTCGCCTCCTGTACACCATTGCCTGCAACGGTAGATGAGCTGACCTTCGCCGGGTGGGTAAACAATGCCCCTGTCAACGTGTATCAGAGTGAAATTCACGGCCTGCCTGTACCCGTTGATTGTGAATTTGTTCTGGAAGGGGAGATTGACCCGCAATCGCTGTCGACGGATGGACCCTTTGCCAATCATAGTGGCTATTATTCTGAGCCTGTCTCCTGTCCGACATTCACATTGCAACGGCTATCGCTACGTAATGCTTTCAATGGTGGTGGCAATGATGGTCGTGGTGCCCATGGTGTAGTTTGGCCAATCACCGTCGTCGGTCCACCACCGATGGAGAATATCCAGTTGGCCAAGGCCGCCGAACCGCTGCTGCGCACTCTGCTGTGCCGTGAGTTTGAACAGGTTGTCGATGTTGTTTTTATTGATCAGGCGATTTTTCATGGTGCTTTGATTGTGCAGCTCAACGTTGTCTTGGGTGCGGAATTGAGGAAACAATTGCTCGCCCATCCTCTACTTTGTCGCAGTCGCTGTGTGGTCTTTGTCGATGCCGAGATCGATATTAGGCAACCGGCTGCTGTTTTCTGGCGTTGTCTTAATCAGCCGATAAAACAGGCCGTTGAGTGCCGTGATGGACGATTGATTGTTGATACCACCTCGAATGGTGGGCGACGGCTCGTTAAGGGTGATGCGCAGATGGAGCAGTTGGTGTCATCACGCTGGGCTGAATATGGGTTGTAACTATTCAGCCCGATACGCAGGCAACGCCCATTCCAAGGGACGTCAAGCCCATCCATGGGTACTTAACTGCCGCCATCCGGGCGACAGATTCCCTTTCCATGGGCGTCGCCTGCGTATCTACAGTTTTGATGAATAGTTACGCTGATAGTGGCGATAAAGGAATCATATTGTGAATCTTATTTTGTTGTTTGAGCACGACTATATTGATGAACAGACCGTATGCCTGCAAGGGCGTCGCTTACAGCATGTGACTGACGTGCATCGGGCGCAACTGGGCGATAGCTTGCGGGTTGGTGATCTCAACGGCAAGGTAGGGCGCGGTGTGATTACTTGCTTGACCAGCGAAAAGCTGGTGATGACGGTTTGTTGTCGTCAGTCACCGCCACAACCCGTTGATCTGATCTTGGTCTTGGCGCTGCCGCGCCCTAAAGTGCTGAAACGAACGTTGCTTACCGCCACGACATTGGGCCTCAAGTATATTGCCCTGATCAATTCCTGGCGCGTTGATAAAAGCTATTGGGGTAGTCCCGCATTGACACAGAATAAGGTGGATGAGCAGCTCATTCTCGGCCTGGAACAGTGCTGTGATACCCGGTTGCCGGAAGTGAGTATGTACAAGGGGTTTAAACCCTTTGTTGAAGATCGTCTTCCGGAACTGATGGCGGGGCGACAGGGCTATGTTGCCCATCCTGAGTCTGAGTGTTGCTGTCCAGAGCGCCCTGGTGGCCCTTTATTGCTGGTTGTTGGACCTGAAGGTGGGTTCAACCCTTATGAGATTGCAAAGCTCAAGGAACAAGGTGTTAATGCCGTAACCATTGGCGAGCGTATTCTGCGGGTCGAAACGGCGGTTACATTTCTTGCGGCGCGCTTGCTCTGATTGCGGCACTGCGTTTAAGAGCCGGTGTTAGGAGTATCCCCGACAGAACGGCCGCGGCGGCGACGGAGAACAGTGCTGTCCAGCCCAGATATTCACCAAGCACACCACAGAGCAAAGAGCCGAGAAAAATTCCTAAATCAAGGCTGCCGGTAAAAATGCCGGTGAGTTTGCCACGGATCGCCATTGGTGAATGGCGCAGTGTCAAACTGTTGAGGGCCGGAAACAGCAAGCCGTGGCCACAGCCGATCACCAGTCCAGCCAACATCACCGTCCACAGGTCCGTAATGATCAAAATCGACAAAATTCCCGCCGCCGTTAAGGTAATCGCATAGGGAAGAACCTGTTCTTCTCCATAGCGATCGCCAAGGTGTCCGGCTAAAAAACGGATCATGATTGCCGCAGCTGAATAGGCAAAATAATAAAGAGCAATCGACGGCAGTTGATGAGCTTCCAAATAGGTGGCGATAAATGCACCGGGCGCGGCGAGACCGATGCCAAATAAAAATGTCGTCAGGGCGCAATTGCGAAAATGAGGGCGCCGGAGCAGTTCAAAAAAACCTGTCGCAATGCTGTTGGCATGGTGTGCTGTTGTTTCCTGTAGGCGGGTGACCAGAAACAGGCTGAGTAATGCCAACAGGCTGGCAGCGATAAAAAATTGGGTAAAACCAAAGTGGTCAAGGATCATCTCGCCGATAAAAGGGCCAACGGCCAGCCCCACGAGTCCCGACACGCCGAATACGCCCAGACCTTCGTTCAACCGTTCTTTGGGTAGCAAGTCGGCAACCCAGGTGAATACCGTGGTAAAGCACAGCGCGAGACCCACGCCGTGGATGCCGCGAACGACGGCAAAAAGAATGTGGTTAAGATCACTGCTGCTGATAAATGGCAGGTAGCACAATGGCAGCAGGACCATGAGCGAACATCCCCACAGGTAACAACGCCGACGGCCAAAATGATCAATGGCAGGGGCAATCCATGGCCGACATAAAGCAGACGTTAAAGCAAAAATGCCCATATGGATGCCAATCCATTTTTCCGAGCCACCCCTTGCTATGATAAACAGGGGGAGAAGAAAGAACGCTCCGTAGCTGGAAATGAGAAGCATGTTGGTAATAAACAGCGTTATAAATTTTTTTGAATATGACATTTGTCAGCAATAAATTTAAGTGATAGTGATTGATAAAAATCAAACAGTCTTTTTTGTATTAAAGAACGCTTGATGTAGTGGTCAGTATTACTGACCTTTTTATGGTAACGACTTGTGAGGATAGATACTCATCGGTCTGATGTGCTGTGTCGGTTTTGGCCAATGAAAACAGCGGCAGGCAGTGTGGTTGGTTAGAGCTCTATCTTAGATTAATGGGCTTATTTTTGAAAGATGGAAAAAACTTGCGCAACGAAAAAACAAACGCTATTTTATTTTATAAGTAATGAGTTGTATATGTTTTATTATTTGGAGAGGTTATCGTGCTAGCGGGGGGCGGTCGACAGAATAAAACATAGGTAAATATCAAAATGGTTTGGTATGAGAGTTTTTCTGCTGAGTCCATGTGGGGGACGTAACAGCAGGTCACAAAACCGACAAGAAGGGAAGCAGATCATGAGCGATTGTACTGTGAAAGACTGCGATTTTCGAGGGTTGATCGAAAAAACAAGAAACTATCATTACTTTGTCGAGTCTGAGAAGGTGACTGAAGAGGTGCTGCGTGAGCTGGTTGATTATGCCCGCATGGCGCCTTCAACTAGTAACATGAATATGCAGCCGTTGCGTTATCTGATCTCCTGTGATGAACAGCGTAACGAAGCTATCTTTGACACCTTGTCTTGGCAGGGCTATCTGCACGGCTGGGGTGGACCGATCAAAGGGGGCAAGCCGGCAGGCTATATCATTGTTCTTGGCGATAAGACCGTCTGCAGCAGTTATGTCGCTGATCAGGGGATCGCTGCTCAGTCTATTTTGCTTGGTGCCACCCAACAGGGACTTGGCGGTTGTATCGCGGCCAAGGTGCAACGACGCAAGCTGCGTGAGGCCCTCGATCTGCCGACCCGTTATGAAATTCTGTTGGTTATCGCCATTGGTAAGCCGGGCGAAGAGATTATTCTCGAAGAGCAGAAGTCGGGTGAAGATGCTTACGGCTGGCATGATGAAGAAGGAAACTATCATCTGCCCAAGCGCAGTCTTGAGAGTGTTATCCTCAAGTATTGATTTGCAGATACAGTTGATCGAAAAAAAGCAGGCCCAGCGGGCCTGCTTTTTTTTGTGCGTTCGGGAACGGGTTTCAGTGAAAATCAGTGCGTGTACTGCATTACGACGGCCTCTGCGGCTTTTATCAATGGATACGCGGTGGGTGGAGCCGTCAACAACGGATGGGTGCCGATTTGAAATGTGAGCAGGGAACTGACGGTCATCCGGTTTTGAATCATCAATCCGATCATATTGATCAGTTCACCGGTGGTCGCACCGCCGATAATTTCTCCGCCCAGAATCACTCCAGACTCATTGTCAACAATCAACTTGACCACCTGTTTATGCGTACCGGGCAGGGTTCCTGGATGCTTGTCCATCCCTTCGAAGGTTCCGGTACTTATGGTAAAACCCCTTTCTTTGGCCAAGGTTTCGGTGACTCCGGCGGCACCAAAAGCCGTACCGCCTATGCAGGTACAAAAAATTGAGATATTGCCTGTAAAAGATCGCAGGGTGGACAATTTATACAGATTCATGCCAGCGATTCTTGCTTCGGCACAGGCCGCCGATGCCAGCATGACTCCCTTCAATGAACGGGTAATAAAGCTGTGTTTCTCCGCGCAGTCACCCACTGCAAAAATATCTTCATTGGTGGTGGTGCGCATGTATTCATTTACTTCGATGAACCCCATATCATTGATTTTCAGGTCGGCTGTTTCAGCGAGTGTGACATTGGGGTGATAGCCGGTTGACAGAATAACGGCATCGGCATCAATAGTTTCTCCGTTACTCAGCACAACCTTTTCGATCTTTTTATCGCCGATCAGCTCTTTTACCCGGCTGTTGCTTCTCACCAAAACACCTCTCGATTCGAGAAGCTCTTGGGCTTTGATTGCTAGTTCTGGATCAAAAGCAAGACTGAGTACGTGTGGCAGCATCTCAACAATCGTGACATCTTTACCTGTTTTGTTAAGTTCATCGGCCATCTCAACACCGATAAAACCACCACCCAGAACCACGATTTTACTGAATCCGTCAAGACGGTTGCCAAGTTGATCCAGATAGTTTTTATCTTTGGGAATGGTAAAAACATTTTCCAGCTCGGCTCCTTTGAGCCAACTAGGCCTTATAGGCTCCGATCCCGTTGCGATGACGGCTTTTTCAAACTCGATTTCCGATCCGTCAGCCAGTCGACATATCTTCTTGTCCTGATCCAGAGAAACGGCCTCACCGATTTTCAGTTCAACTCCGGCATTGCTTAACACCGCATCAGGAACAACATTCTGTTCACTACTTTCGAGGGAGCCGAAAATGTACGGAATACCGCATGGCACCAGCACCTTGACCTCTTTTCTCACCAGCGTGACTTTTTTATCCTTATGAAAAGCTTTGCCTGTTGTCGCCGCAACGATTCCTGCCGCACTTCCACCAATGACCAAAATATCTGTCTTTTCCATTGCGCTACCCTCCTGTTTTATCAGTTGCACCGTCTCTGCAATTTCAGTGTTCATCCAGTTTGTTGCAAATTTCCAGTCCTGTCAAATTACCACGCAAGGTGGACCATGTTCATAAGTTAGTACATTAAGAATTTTTTGCAATCATTTCCACGTAGCACCTCATATCACTGATGGGTCGCAGTGCGTTTGAATTGCGTAAAAGAGGATGGTTATAAAATTCTGGTCGTGCAAAAGTGCTTGAATGATCAGTGTGTTGGGTTTTTCAGCAGGTCAGCGGATTGGAGTTTTTTTCAGTGAGTCAACAGCGTCCCGTCGCTTTTCGAAATATTGCAACATAAGACCTGACCCCGTTACTGACCTGGGCTGCGAAAAGTGCCAATAATGTTGGTCTCGCAAAAACGAATTAGATGGCTAAGCAAAAATTTCGACCTACAAGGCGTAGTGGTTTTTCAAGGGTGAAGGCATACATGTTGTATGTCGAAGTCTTGAAAAAACGCTGCAACGCAGGAGGGCGGACTTTTTGCTTAGCCATCAAAGTTCAATCATCGCCATAAACGATCCGGCCACCTGTTTCAGAATCGTTACAAATCAATCATCTGTCAGGACGATCTCTATCTGCTGGAACTGATCCGTTATATTCACCTGAATCCATTGAGGGCGGGATTGGTTCAATCTTTCGAAGACTTGTCCTCTTGCCCCGATAGCGGTCACCGGCAGCTGCTCGGCAAATCAGAATCGGGCATTGTTGCTGCGGATGAGGTGCTGTCGCTGTTCGGCAAAAAACAATCAACGGCCCGAAAACACTATGCTGCATTTATTGCCGATGGTGTGGATCAAGGCAAGCGGCCAGAGTTGGTCGGGGGAGGGTTGGTGCGTAGCTTGATCGGTCAGGTGGAACAGGCGGGGTGTGCCATTGATTA
>JAGGYC010000023.1 GCA_021162745.1 Desulfuromonas sp.
GATCCGTGCCTTTGCCGGAGAGGGGGAGGAGGTGGCATTTGTCCATCCATCCTACTCCTATTACGGTACTTTGATCGATATTCAGGGTGCGAAGATTCGTACCTTTGGCTTGACTGAGCAGTACAAACTGGCCGATTTTCCCGAACGCTACACGGGAAAACTATTCTTTTTGACCAGTCCCAATGCACCGCTGGGGATTGCCTTCAGTCTCGACGAGATAGAGGACTTGGCCCAGCGCTGTGACGGCATGCTGGTGGTTGATGAAGCCTATGCTGACTTTGCCGTGGAAACGGCGCTGCCGCTGGTGAAAAAATATGAAAACCTGATTGTCACCCGTACTTTCTCCAAGAGCTATGCTCTGGCGGGGATGCGTCTTGGTTTGGCCGTTGCCCATCCCAATGTGGTGGCAGCTCTGGACAAGATTCGCGATCACTACCATCTTGATCGTCTGGCACTGGTGGCGGCTGAAGCGGCACTGCGTGATCAGCCCTATCTGCGGCAGCGGGTCAGCGAAATCTGTGCCACCCGCGACTGGTTTAGCGACGAGTTGCAGCAGCTGAATTTTAAGGTGATCCCGTCCCAAGGCAATTTTGTCTTTGCCGGTCCGGCTGATGGCGATGCTCTGCGTGTCTTTGAGCTGCTCAAACAGCACAAAATCCTTGTTCGTTACTTCACTGATCCGCTGTTGAGTCATGGCCTGCGTATTTCCATTGGCACCCGTCAGGAGATGGAAACCACCCTGCAGGTGTTGCGACAGAATCGTTAGAGGCCAGAACCGTTATGAATGGAGCGGTGACTGGGGTAGCCATTGATGCCGCAGAATTTTCGACAACGCTGTTAGCTTGGTATCACGGCCATGGCCGCAGCCTGCCGTGGCGCACCAGCCGCGACCCTTACCGTATCTGGCTGTCTGAGGTGATGTTGCAGCAGACCGGGGTGCAAACAGTGATCCCCTATTACGAAACATTTCTGCGCAATTTCCCTAATGTCGAGGTGCTGGCCAGCGCGCCCATTGATGAGGTGATTGCGCTGTGGGCCGGGTTAGGCTATTACTCGCGGGCGCGCAATCTGCACGCGGCGGCGCTAAGGGTCTGCGAAGATCATGATGGCTGTTTTCCTGAGACCGTGCCGGAGTTGATGGCGCTCCCCGGTGTCGGTCGCTCGACGGCCGGGGCAATCCGCTCCATCGCCTTTGATCGCAAGGGGCCGATTCTCGACGGCAACGTGCGGCGTGTTCTCTGTCGTCTCTATGCTCTGCAGGATGACCCGCGCAGCAGTTCCTCGGAAAAGCAGCTGTGGCAGTGGGCCGAAACATTGACACCCGCCGCTGCTGCCCATGATTATGCCCAGGCCATTATGGATTTTGGTGCGACGCTGTGTGTGCCGCGCCAGCCAAGGTGTGACCAGTGTCCGCTGACGTTCTGTTGCACAGCCTTTGCGCAGGGGTTGCAGCGGCAGTTGCCGCGCAAACGGCAGAAAAAAACGATTCCTGTACGACAGGAAATTGCCCTTCTCGCCTGCCATGACGGCCACTATGCCGTGCGTCAGCGACCGTTGCAGGGGATGCTGGCGGGGTTATGGGAGTTCCCGTCCGTGCAATTCAAAGAACCTTGCTGCGATGATCAACTGCGAATCAGTGCCGCAGAGATTGCCGGGCAGGACGACATCTCCTCTGTTGTCCCCGTTGGCCGGATCAGCCATCTCTACAGTCATTTCCGGGCCGATGTTCATGTCTTTACTCTCTGCCTGCAGGCGCTGGATCATCGCCAAATTTCCGACTGTCGTTGGTTGGACGGGCCGCAGTTACAAACATTGCCGCTTCATGGCAGTCATAAAAAAATAATGCAGACTTTGATCGCCGATACAGCAGCTAATGCTGCTGATGTTGTCAGGTCTGCTTCAAAGGAGTAATACCTATAATGGCACAAACACCGATTCTTACCACCAACGCCGCCGTTGAACAACTGGCTCGCGACCTGGAACCGCTGTCAGTTTTTGCTGTCGATCTTGAGGCTGATTCCATGCACTCATTTCAGGAAAAAGTTTGCCTGCTGCAATTTACCTATGGTGAAGAGACGGTACTGCTGGATCCTTTGGCTGCTCCTGACCTGTCGCCGCTACGTCCGGTGCTGGCCGATCCTGCCATACGCAAGATTTTTCACGCCGCTGATTATGATATCCGCTGCCTGTTCCGTGATTTTGAGATCGAGATCCATGGCCTGTTCGACACCATGATCGCCAGCCAGCTGCTGGGGGAAGAGCGGGTTGGCCTGGCCGATGTGCTCGGTAAATACTTTGAGGTGACCCTGGATAAAAAATACCAGCGTGCCGATTGGTCGAAACGGCCATTGCCGCCGGAGATGTGCCATTACGCCGCAGAGGATACCCGTCACCTGCATCAGCTGGCTGCAATTCTTGAGCAACAACTGGTTGAAAAAGATCGGCTGTGGTGGGCTCAGGAAGAGTTTGCCTTGATGGAGGAGGTTCGGTTTAAAGTTTATGAAGGGCCGAAATTCTTGCGGATAAAAGGGGCCGGGACGCTACCTCCACGCTCGCTGGCGGTGTTGGAAAATCTGCTACAATGGCGAGATGGAGAAGCCTGCCGGCGGGACTGTCCAGCCTATAAGGTGTTGGGTAACAAGATGTTGCTCAGTGCGGCTCGCCAATGCCCGCAAAGCGCCGCTGAGCTGAAAAAGGTGGATGACTTTGCGCCACGACTTATTGATCGTTATGGCAAGGCCGTGATTCAGCAGATTGCTGTGGCCATGCAATTGCCGGAGAGTGAATTGCCGTATTTCCCACGCACTGAACGGCGGGTTCGCGATGTTGAAGCGGAAAAACGTCTGACACTGTTGAAAAAATGGCGCACCGGTAAGGCCAAGCAGCTGGAACTGGATCCGGGAATCCTGATCAATAACTCCCAGCTTGAAGCTGTGGCTCGACAGCTGCCGACCACATTGGATACCCTGGTGCAGATTGAGGGGATGAAAAACTGGCAACGGCAACTGTTGGGCGAAGAGATGATCGACATCATCTCCGGGTAAGGCAAAAAAGGTGGCGTGCAGCCACCTTTCTTTTTACCTCAGATGTCCGACAGGTTCCTAGAAGGTTGCATCAACCAGTTTGTCGATCAAATCCAGGCCGTTGATCAGGCTGTCAATATCCAGGAGTTCGAAGTCGATGTGCGGGCATTGTTCCTTGTAGCTTTCCTCGTCGCCACGGGTGATGAGCAGGTTGTGGCTGAGATAGACGATTTCAACAAATAGTGGCGACTCCTTGGCCTGTTGTGGCATGTGGTAATACTTGATACAATCGTGGAGTTGAGGGGACAGGTTCCAGCGCAGCGAAAGCAATGCTCCTGAGTTCTGGTGGAATTTTTTCACTAGCTGCGGCAGTTGGTTGTCGGCAACATTTTTGTTGGTCAGAAGTTGCAGCAATAAGGTTTTACCGATATTGTGCAGCAGACCACAGGTGTAGGCTTCCTCTTCATTTTCTCCCAGCTGGGCGGCAATCTGCTCGGCCAGGCAGGCACAGCGTAGCGCATGCTGGAGCAGTTGCGAAACGGTGTCGGGCTGTTTGGGCGGATGGGCGCTGGTCACTTGGGCGAGAATACTACCGAGTAATTGCTCATGAGAATAGAGCCCCATCGCCTGTTTGAGGGTGGTGCATTTTTGCTTTGGGCAACCGACCGAGGCATTGACCACCCGGAGCAGGTTCGCGGTCAGGGTCTGGTTCTTGTGTGCCAGCGCCAAGACCTTCTCGGCAATATCTTCTCCGCTCTCCCAGTAGGATTCCAGTTTTGACGCTGTTTTCGGCAGGATTGGCGGGACGAACTTGTCGCTGGCGATTTTGCGAGCCAAGTCGCGTAGAATCTGATCTGTATTGTCGGCGTTGGAGGTGTCTTTGCCACTTTTTAACGCCATCTGCAAGGCGTCGGCTTCACTGATCTGAATCGGGCCGTCAAGTGCTTGTTGGGGCAGATTGTCACTGAACTCAAAGTTGCCACTGGTCCAGCTTATGACATCAGATAGCGCCAACGTGGCCAGCTCGGACAGTGCTTTTTGTAGCTTGTCTTTTTCGAAGATGTTTTTTTGCAGCAGGCTCTGAGTGAAAGCGATACCGTTGCGTTGGCTGTCTTTGAGCAGGAAGCCTGCCCAGGATCGGGTTAATTCACCGCGCTGAATCAGATATTCACCGACCCGTTCCCCCGTTTTATTCGAGGTGATATAGATAAGTTTACCCTTGTTAAAATAGAGTTTTTTATTGATTCCAGCGCGAGACAGATTCAGTGTGCCGGTTTTTTGCTGTACCGAGCACAGGCGCAGAATTTCCGGCAGGGAAGTCATGCCAAGGTTGCCGTTGAGTTTGTTCATCCCAGCGTCTCCATGAATTATTGAATAGATCGATGATATGTTTTGATGGATAACCACGCATGTTAACAGCCGGTGGGTTGTGTGTCAGTCAAATTATAATCTCTTTCGCCATTTGTGTTGATAGGTTTAAATCGTGAGTATTTTAGCTCTCACATATATTGTTTTTTCCGCGCTTATGCATGCCCTGTGGAACATGCAGGTGAAACAGAGCCATGACAAGACGATCTTTATCTGGTGGATGTTTATCGCCTCCAGTCTGCTGCTGAATGTGGTTCTGCTGTTCATGCCGCAATCGTTTCCGCCACCCGATCTGCATACGCTGTTGCTGGCATTGGCGGGGGCGATCTGCTTTGTGTTCTATCATCTGTTTAATGGCGTCGCCTACCGGCAGGGCGATCTGTCCCTGACCTACCCGCTGGCGCAGACCTCCATGATCTATGTGCCGCTATGGGGGATGTTGTTTCTCCATGAGCAGTTGACCGCTTACGGCGGCATCGGAATTTTATGTGTTGTTGCCGGCGCCTACTGCGTGCAACTGCCCTCTTTTTCAGCAAGGATGTTGTTGCGACCGTTGCGTAATCTCCGCCATGGTTCGGTCCGGGCTGCACTGGCTGCCGGTTTTATCTATTCGATTGGTTCCATTGTCGACAAGACCGGCGTCACTGGTTATTCCCCCTTTTACTTCACCTATCTGCTGGTGATGATGATGGTGGTGGTGATGACCCTTAACCTGTGCCGCCAGCGCTATCGGGGGCGGATCCTACAGGAGTGGCAGAACAACAGGCGCCTTATTTTATATTCCGGGCCGGTTATGCTGGGCTCGTTTATCTCATTTCGTTATGGCCTGAGCTTGGCACCCGTCAGCTATGCGGTGCCGGTGCGACAGGTGAATGTCCTGTTCGGGGTGTTAATCGGTATATTATTTCTTGGCGAACCTTGTGGGCGGGTGCGGATTGTCGCGGCCTTAATGATTTTGATCGGGGTTCTTTTTATCCGTGTTGGAGGATAGTTTTGGAGGATGGCAGGTGAAAAATCTGGCAAATTTCTTTTTTGAAGTCGGGATGTTGAAAAAAACACCGCGCAGTGGTTTCCAGTTCCTCGGTTCCGGTGCGGAATCCGTTGCTGAGCATTCCTTTCGCACCGCCATGATCGGTTATGCGCTGGCCAAGATGTCTGATGATGTGGATTGTAGCCGGGTGGTGATGATGTGCCTGTTTCACGACCTACCCGAAGCACGCACCGGCGATTTGAATTACGTCAACAAAAAGTATGTCCAGGCCAATGAAGAAAAAGCTATTGCCGATCTGGCGGCGACTCTGCCGTTTGGTAAAGAATATCAGCAGACCCTGCGCGAGTTTGGCGCCAAGGACAGTACAGAGGCACGACTGGCTCATGATGCCGATCAACTGGAGATGATTCTGGCCCTGAAGGAACATAAAGACTTGGGCAATCGCTACGCCGAGGAGTGGTATTCGTTTGCGATACGACGCTTGCAGACCGATCTGGCCAAGCAGCTGGCAGAGACCATCTGGATTACCGATTCAAGTCTGTGGTGGTTTGATGATGACAGCGACTGGTGGGTTGAGGGCAGGCATGCAAATCCAGTTGACGACAGCGGACAGAAGTGTTAGGAGTCTGTCGGAAGTTCGACAGGCTCCATAGTCTGTCGGTTTTTGCCGCTTCGGGATACAGGATAAGGAGAACGTGACATGCTGGATGTGAAATTTTTACGTGATAATCTCGAACAGGTTGAACAACGTCTGGCGACTCGTGGTTCGGTCATCAGCTTGGATGAGTTTCGTGACCTTGACCGTAAGCGGCGCGAGTTGCTCGGTGAGGCCGATAACCTGAAGGCGGAAAAAAATCGTGTCTCAGCATTGATCGGCAAGACCAAGGATAAAAGTCAGGTCAAAGACGAGATCATGCGCATGAAAGAGGTCTCGGTTCAGATCAAAGACCTAGACGAACAACTGCGCGAAACCAGTGACGCCCTACAGCAGATTCTGATGGTTTTCCCCAATCTGCCCCATGAGCAGTGCCCGATTGGCACCAGCGAAGACGATAATGTTGAAATCCGCCAGTGGGGTACTATCCCCGAATATTCCTATGAGCCCAAGGCCCATTGGGATATCGGTGAAGCACTGGATATTCTCGATTTTGAACGGGCCGGCAAGCTGACCGGATCCCGGTTTACCCTCTATAAGGGGGCCGGAGCCCGCTTGGAAAGGGCGTTGATCAATTTCATGCTCGACCTCCATACCGAGCAACACAAATATGTTGAAATGCTTCCGCCCTTTATGGTAAATAGAGCATCCATGACGGGTACGGGGCAACTTCCCAAGTTTGAAGATGACCTGTTTCACGTCGAAGGGCCGGATTATTTTCTGATCCCTACGGCAGAAGTGCCTGTAACTAATATTCATCGTGATGAGATTTTAGGTGCAGAACAGTTGCCGTTATGCTATACCGCCCACACTCCTTGTTTTCGTAAGGAAGCGGGATCGCACGGTCGGGATACGCGGGGGCTGATTCGCCAGCATCAGTTTAATAAAGTTGAACTGGTCAAGTTTGTTGTTCCGCAAGATTCGGATCAAGAACTGGATACACTGCTGGGTCATGCAGAGAAGGTTCTGCAGTTGCTCGAACTACCCTACCGGGTGGTTGATCTGTGTAGCGCAGACATCGGATTTTCTGCCGCACGCACCTTTGATATTGAGGTGTGGTTGCCGGGACAGTCGGTTTACCGGGAAATTTCGTCCTGCTCGAATTTCCGTGACTTCCAGGCCCGTCGCGCAGCGATCCGTTATCGCCGTGAAGAGGGAGCCAAACCGGAATTTGTCCATACGATCAACGGCTCAGGACTGGCCGTCGGGCGTACCTTGCTGGCGGTATTGGAAAATTACCAGCAGGAAAACGGGAGCGTCATTGTTCCCGAGGTGCTTCGACCCTACATGGGTGGTTTGGAACGGATCACCGGAAAATAAAATTAGAGTTGCGGAGGAGTGGCCGAGTGGCTTAAGGCGGCGGTCTTGAAAACCGTTGTACGCAAGTACCGTGGGTTCAAATCCTACCTCCTCCGCCATTTAATAAGACGCCACGCTTTGTCAGGATTTGAAGCGTAGCGAGTAGCATAGCGCAACTAGATTTGTTGCGGAGAGGTGGCCGAGCTGGCTGAAGGCGCTCGCCTGCTAAGCGAGTGTACGGGGAAACTTGTACCGAGGGTTCGAATCCCTCCCTCTCCGCCATTTAAACATGTTGGTGGTGCTTGTAGTACCGGGAAACAGGTTTTTGTTTCCCACCCGCTTTTTTTAGTTCTGGATTTTTTTAGCAGAAGTAAAAAAGGCAGTTGACAATCCCGCTCAAATGCGAGATAACCAACACCCGTTGCGCCAGTAGCTCAGCTGGATAGAGCGTCTGACTACGGATCAGAAGGTCGAGAGTTCGAATCTTTCCTGGCGCGCCATTTAATATTAAAGCCCTTAGCTGAATTCAGTTGAGGGCTTTTTTGTGTTTTGTCCTATGTTTGTCTTTGGTGTTCCAAATACGTTCCCGTCGTTATCCCTGTTTGATTTCTTTGTCTGGTTGTCCTGTCATAGCCTCCCATGTTTTGTAATGAATATTGTCAATTGTGTTTGGCGCTTAAACCTTCGTGCTCACTGTAAAAAAGATTAGTTCAGGATAGAGAAAAATAATTGTTTGCATTTAATCAGGCGTTGGAAAATCACACATTGCCGCAGCCTTGGGCCATCACCTGATTGAGCGCGGCGTTCGTGTCAAATGGTTCTCTGCTTGCGACCTTGTACAGCAACTACAAAAAGCCAAAAAAGAATTGGATCTGATGACCTACATGA
>JAGGYC010000163.1 GCA_021162745.1 Desulfuromonas sp.
AAAAAGTACGTCGGCTGCGGGACGAAACCCGCGGACTTGACCTTGCAGGTGAAGGATTTACCAGATCAGCGCATCACGGCAACAGTAACTGAAAAAGTCCGGGTCTCGCCCCGGCAGGCGACATCCTTTTTGAAGGCCGCCAAAAAGGAGGCAAAAATCGGCTTCTTTATTTCTGCTTGCGTGCTTGGTCTGCATTGATGAAGCGATGGTCGTCATAAACAGAAGATTGAACTCCGTAGCCACAAAAAACAGGCTGCCTTTAGTCGCTTCGCGATGCGCAGCTATTGTTACGAAACCGAGGAGTTTTGATTGAGCGTTTTCGTTGAGACAGGCAGCGCCCGTTACAAACGGGGAAGCCTGGTACATAAAGACAAGAAACAACAACTTTATTGATAAATATAAAAGGGAAACACACATGACAAAAAAACCACTCATCCACGGCCTCTACGACAACCCGGTCAGCGGCCCACAGATCGAAACCCGCTCCTTTGCCGCTATCGACGCCGAAGGTGACCGTTCAAATTTCAACGATGATCAATGGGAAGTGGTCCGGCGCTTGATCCACACCAGCGCCGACTTTGCCATGGCTGAGCTGACCCAGTTCAGTGACGATGCCTTTACCTCATGTGCCGCTGCCCTCAAGGCCGGAGCCACCATCTACTCGGACAGCAACATGATCCGCTCCGGTATCTCGGTGGCACGGCTGCAGAGCATCAACCCCAGCTACAGCCGCGATGACATTTTGTGCCATGTCGCCGATGAGGATATCGCCGCCAAGGCCAAGGAGACCGGTCTGCCGCGTTCGCTGTTTGCCGTACAAAAAGCCAAGGACAAACTGCACGGCAGCATCGTCTTGATAGGCAATGCACCCGTGGCGCTGCTGGAACTCAATCGCCTGGCCATGGAAGAGGGAATTCGCCCGGCACTGGTGATCGGCATGCCGGTGGGCTTTATCCACGTGTTGGAAAGTAAAGAGGAACTGCTTAAAACCGGACTGCCCTATGTGGTGATGTCGGGTCGCCGTGGCGGTAGCCCTCTCGCCGTCGCCTGTCTGCACGCCATGTGCAGTGTTGCCCATCGCAAGGCGTAAAGATAATGAGAATGATCCGATCCTTAACTCTTGCCCTGGTGCTGCTGATGACGATTAACTCGACAATAAGCCTGGCCTCGCCCTCTCACGCTGAGGACCAGAAAAAACCAGCCATCGTGCTGGTGGCGTTTGGCACCTCGGTGGCCAACGCGCGGGCCGTATTTGATTTTATCGACCAACAGGCCCGTGAGCGTTACACCGGCTACGAGCTGCGCTGGGCGTTCACCTCGCAGTTCATCATCGACAAGTTGAAAAAACAGGGAGAAACCACCTACAACGTCGCCGAAGTGATTGCGCAGTTACGTAGCGAAGGCCATAACCAGGTGGTGTTCCAAAGCCTGCACGTGGTACCGGGGGAAGAGTATCGCAGTGTCATCGCTGCCGACACCAGCGGTTTGCAGGTGACGTTTGGCAATGCCCTGCTCACCTCGGATGATGATATCGAAGCGGCGATCGCCGCCCTGGCACCCAACATCGACTCGCAGCAACCGACGGTGATCGTCGCCCACGGCAACGACAAACACCCACAGTTTAATGTCCGCCTCGAAGCATTGGCAACAGCCATCGAAGGACGTTACCCGCAGTTGGTAGTGGCCAGCGTTGAAGGGACACCAGGCATTGCTCCGCTAGAGAAGATCAAAGCGTTGAATCCATCCTGCGTCAACTTTGTGCCATTGATGATCGTCGCCGGTGATCACATCATGAACGATGTGTTGGGCGACGAACCAGAGAGCTGGAAAAACATCATTGCCGCGCCACAGACCGATAGCGCGCCATCATTGGGCTGGAACAAACAGATTTTAAACATCTATTTCAATCATCTGGATCGGGCCATCGCTAAACTTGCCGATCGGAATAAGAACAAAAGCTAAAGCGACGATGCGTCTTACTGTCACCATAACCCTGTTGATACTGCTCTGTGCTGGCCTAGCTGCCGCAGCAACCACGATAGAGAGCAGTGCTGCAACCAGCGATCGCTCAACAGCGCTGAGCAGCGCCGACAGCACGGCGACCAAGACTGCCGATTTGGCCGTCAGCAGTAAAACGATGAGCCAGCGGGTGCGCCCCGAAGGGGAGACCGGCAAGACACTGGTTGCCGAGCGCAAAAAAGTGAAAGGCAGCTCCAACTACACCAAATGGAAACGGCACCTGACGTTCTGGCCGCGCAAGGGCTTGATGCTGCTGGAACTGGTGCTGTTTATCAGCGCCGGGGTGCTGATCGGCCAGATGCTGGAGGTGTCGGGCTGTGTCAAGCTGTTGTCGGTGTTGACCCTGCCGCTGACCGGTCTCGGCAAGCTGTCACACCAGGCGGGTCCGGCATTTCTGATGGCCTTTCAATCCGGCGCCGTCGCCAACAGTATGCTGGTGTCGCAGCGCGATAGTGGTCAGTTGGATAACCGCGAACTCTACACCTCGGTCTATGTGGTGTCGGCACTGTCGTTATTTGCCCACCTGCCGACCTTTGTGGTGCCGATTGGCATCGCCTTCGGCTGGGAAGCGACGTTTGCCCTGTTTGGGGTCCGTTTTGCCGCCATCGCCCTGCAGATTGTGCTGACCCTGGTGCTGAGTCGGGTAATTATCCGCCGCCTGAATATCGGCCAACAGCGGATAATCAAGGAGCAGATCACCCCGGTGCGTGAAGGACGGCGGCAAAGCGGCAAATTCTGGCCGACGATCTGGAAGCGCTCGCGCAGCACCCTGACCCGGCTGATCATCTACCTGATCCCGACCTTTATGCTGATGGCCGGATTGGAATACAACGGCGCCTTCAAATGGCTGGCGGCGGAGATGCCACAGCTGTTCACTTTTAACTTTCTGCCGCCGCAATCGCTGGTGGTGATCCCGGCCCAGGCACTGAGCCTGTACAACGGCGCCATCGCTGCAGCCAACTTTGTCGATTCCGGCTCGATGACCATCCACCAGGCGGTGATCATTATTCTGTTCGGCTCAATGGTGACAGCGCCGGTACGCACCCTGCGCCACGCCCTGCCCACCTATGTGGCGATCCTGGGCGCGCGGCAGGGATTGATCATGGCAATCAGCGCCCAACTGCTGCGGATGCTGTTTCTACTGCTGTGCACCAGCATGTTGATGATGTACTGGTTTTAGCAGACGGTCGAACTTAACATGGACCTACTGCGAAATAGCCTGACTTGGCCCATATTTCAGATAATTTTCGACAAATATGCGAGCTATTCGCTCTCTAATTCTCGAAAATCTGATCTCAAGCAGTCTATTTCTCGCTACGGCCCGTCAAGTCCGACAGTCTGCTATACGATAAATATTTAACAAAGGACGATATGACAACCATGGCAACTCTCAAGACAATGGCCCCCGAGGCCGGACACTTCTACGCTGTCGGCATCGGCCCCGGCTCGCCGGATCTACTCACCCTGCGCGCGGCGCGGCTGGTGGAACAGTGCGATGCCGTGATCTCCCCCCAGGCCAAGAATTCGGCTAAGAGCCTGGCCCTGGAAGCGGTGCGGCCGTTTCTCGACCAGCAGGAGATCATCGTCAACAACTACCCCATGGAGCGCAACGACCAGAAAACCCGCGACCGCTGGCAACGACTGGCCGCCAATGTCGCCAAACGCTGCGCCACCGGGCAATCAGTGGTCCAGGTCACCCTCGGTGATCCGTTGATCTTTGCCACCAGCTCCTATCTGTTACAAGGGCTGGCCGAGTTGATGCCAGTGGACAAGCTGCATGTGGTACCGGGGATCAGCGCCTTTCAGACCACCGCCAGCCGTTTTACCGAAGCGCTAACGTTGCAGGAAGATCGTCTGACGCTGATGTCGGCCACCGATCTGCAAGCCGTAGAACAGGCCCTCGATCAATGCGAGACCCTGGTGCTGTATAAAGCCGGTGGCTGCATCGAGCAGCTGATGGAGCTGCTGCGCCAACGTAACCTGCTCAGCAGTGCCAAGCTGGTCAGTTGTGGCGAGCAGGGCGACCATGAATTGCTGGTCGATGATCTGAGCACCTGGCAGATAGAGCCGCTCAACTACATGACCACCATGATCATCAAAATCGGCAACCGCGCCTGGCAGGAGGGCTAAACCCATGTCGGGGGCCACGACAGAAACCCTCTGTGGGGGAATCACCACCGGCAGCTGCGCTGCATTGGCGGCAAAAGCTGCGGCACTGTTGCTGTTTAAACAGCAACACAGTCGGCAGGTGGAGATCCCTCTTCCCGACGGCAGCCGTTTGCGCTGGCCCATCGAGGCGGTGAAGCTCACGGCCAACGGTGCTGAAGCCAGTGTCATCAAGGATGCCGGCGACGACCCCGATGTCACCCATGGTGCGCAAATATTCGTCGATATCGAAGCCCATGACGGCAACGACATCCAGTTCCGCGCCGGTGATGGTGTTGGCACCATCACCCTGCCCGGTCTGGCCATTGCCGTTGGCGAGGCCGCGATCAATCCGGTGCCTCGCAACATGATTTGCACGGCACTGGCCGAAGTGACCAGTTGCGGTATTATCGTCACCGTGTCGGTGCAAGGCGGCCGCGAACTGGCAGCAAAGACCTTTAACCCCAAGCTGGGTATTGTGGATGGCATCTCCATCATCGGTACCAGCGGTCGCGTGCGCCCATTCAGCGCCCCGGCGTTGCGCCAATCGTTGAAATGCGCCTTGGATATCTGTGTGGCGGCCGGCACCATCGCCCCGGTACTAGTCCCCGGCAATATGGGCCGCAAAGCCGCCCACCACTACTTCAAGTTGCGTAAACAGCAGGTAGTGGAAGTGAGCAACGAGTGGGGCTTCATGCTCGATCAGGCCCGGCAACAGCCGTTTAAGAAACTGCTAATTGTCGGCCATCCCGGTAAGCTCGGTAAACTGGCTAACCGCCAGTGGCAAACCCACTCGGCGCAGTCCGACAGTGCCGTACCCTATGTCACCAGTCTGGGCAACCAGCTGTTAAAACGGTCGGTAGAGCAGAGCAATACCATCGAAGGGCTGTTCATGGATGAATTAAATGAGCAGGAACGGCTTGTGGTAGCACAGCAATTAGCCAAAGAGATCTGTAAGGCGATTGTCGAGACCTTTGCTGCCGCCTGGCAACCAACGGTGGTCTTGATCAATCTTAAGGGGAAGTTTCTTGGCCATGAAGGAGATTTACGTCCATGGCAATAATGGGAAAATTTGTGGAACAAATTGCAGAAACAATCACGGAGCCCGCTGATAATTCCATGAGCGACACGCCAAAAATCGTTATCGCCGGTTGTGGTCCCGGCCATACCGATTATATCACCAGCGCCGTCTATGATGCCGTCGCCGAGGCTGAGGTGCTGGTCGGCGCCCGACATCTGCTGGAGTTGTTTGCTGAATCACCGGCAATACGGATCCCTGTCGGTACCGATATTCAGGCCGCTCTCGACAATATGACCAACTACCGCAAGCGCCACATCGTGGTGCTGGTTTCCGGCGATACCGGCCTGTTCAGCCTGGCCCGCAGCGTCCAAAAACGCGTTGGTCGCCAGCAGTGTCAACTGATCCCCGGAATCAGTTCAGTACAGCTGGCCTGCGCCCGCCTCGGTCTCGACTGGAACGATCTGCGTATCCTCAGTGCCCACGGTCGCAGCCCACAGGCCAAACTTGACGAACTGAAAAACTGGCAACAGATTGCCATCCTCACTGGAACCAGCCAGGCCACCAACTGGGCCGCCGATCTACTTGAACAACTCGGCAGCGACTACGTGGCTATGGCCTGTGAAGACCTGAGTTGGGACAGTGAACAGATCCGCCAGTTTGATGCCGATGGCTTGCGCAACAACAAACTAGCGTCACGGACGATCGTGTTGTTACTACACAAGGAGGTGCTGACATGAGTGCAGCAGACTCAGCAACAACCATGGGCACCCCCACGGGCACTCTATTCGGCGTCGGTCTTGGCCCCGGCGACCCGGAGTTGCTGACCCTGAAAGCGGTGCGCGTGCTGCAGCACAGCCAGTGTATCTACGTTCCCACCTCGCGACTGAGTAATCAGGACTACGTCGCCGAAGTGGTCAATCGCTATGCCGACCAGCAGTGTGAAATTCAGCCGGTGACCTTCTCACTGGCCGCCACCGCAGAGGAGCGCAAAAAACATTGGCAACTCACCGCCGCCGATATCGCCAGCCGCCTGCGCGACGTGCAGGATGTGGCATTTGTCACCCTCGGTGATCCGCTGCTCTACTCCACCTATATCTACCTGATCCGCGCCGTGCGCCAGCAAATGCCCGAAGCGCAGATCGAAACCGTGCCGGGGATCAGCGCCTTCAGCTTTGTCGCCGCGCTGACCAATATACCCCTCGGTGAAGGGTTACAACCACTGACGGTGATCCCATCATCCAACGACCTGAATCAGATCAAACAGCTGATAAACGCCGGTGGCGGCGTCGTATTGATGAAGATCGGTCGCCGTCTGCAGCAGATCATCGACGCCATCGACCAAGCCGATGCCCTGCAGCGCAGCGTATTCGTGTCCCGCGCCGGGTTGCCCGATCAACGGATTGAAACCGATCTTAATCAATTGCGCTCTGCGCCGGAAGAGACGGGGAATCTGGCGGTGATTATTGTCCAGGGGAAAGGATAGGAAACAGCTGTCGGGTTTATTGCTCGATATGAAATGACAATGTAGCACGTTATACGGGCCGCAAGGGATCAGGCCCGCCTCGCAGCTCGGGCAGATTGGCGGTGAGTACACTGAATCCGTTTGCTCCGTTGAGAGTTGCGTTGGTTTTCAAGGCCATTTCTTTGCACCCTTTCTTTGGGGCCTTGCAAAGAAAGGGTGTCGGCTGCGGGACGAAACCCGCGAACTTGATCTTGCAGGTGAAGGATTTACCAGCTCAGCACATCACGGCAACAGGAACTGAAGAAGTCCGGGTCTCGCCCCGGCAGGCGACATCCTTTTTGAAAGCCGCCAAAAAGGAGGCAAAAATCGGCTTTTTCATTTCTGTAGCATTGAGGTGGTGAAATGATGATGCTGTCTTAGATGAGACTACCGCTGTGCTACGTAGCTACAAAGAGCTTGCTGCCTTTAGTCGCTTCGCGATTCGCAGCTATTGTTGCGAGATCAAGGAGCATTTATTCAGCGTTTCGTTGAGACAGGCAGCGGCCGTTACAAACGGGGACCACATTGTTCGATATGAAATG
>JAGGYC010000042.1 GCA_021162745.1 Desulfuromonas sp.
GCGGACATCGACGCCGCTTGCATATTCGAGCAGATCGGCAACACTGTCGGCGGCGCTGCCGTCGATATCGGCACGATCAATGATGGTGACGGACTGGGCAACCTCATTGAGGTGCTCCGGGGTTCGGCTGGCGGTGACAACGATGGGACTCAGCTCCGTTGTCGCTGAGCCGTTTTCTGCTGCCGGGGCGACAGCGGGCAGCATGAAAATACATAACATGGGCAGGGATAACAGTTTTTTCAGAAACATTAAATACTCCAGTTGGACGATTGTAAACTTGTTTCGTGCGATGGTTTACGCGATTTAAGCAGAGGTGGGATTTGATGTCAATGAAAAGTAAACTTGTTTTTTGATTTGGTTTACAGTCGCGTTATTGATCACAAGTTGTGGCGATGGGGTGTATATTTGTCCAGCTTAATTCGTGAAAAATAACAAAGTTTTATTCATTGTTGCTTTCCATTCTGAGTTATGTTGAATACCTTGTCGCTGCTGATGGTTGTTTTTCACTGTGTTTTGTCTGGAGAATGTGGTTATGGCAAAATCTTTAGATTTGTGTCGTATCCTCGATCATTTTTTGACCTCCTTACCGCATTTTGCCGTCGTGGTCTTTGATCTCAACGACCAGGTGCTCTACCATAATCCTGTCGCAGAGGAGTTGCTTCAGTGCGATGCGGGATGTCGTTTCCGCCACGATTCCCCTTCCGCTGCGCAGCGCTCTCTGTATCGGCTGTTGCAGGGCTGTGAAAATCACAGCATCAGCTCAGACGAAATCATGTTTCTCGATTCCGAGGGCAGCCAGCAGGTTTTTTCGGTTCACGTGACTCCATTGCGTGATTATGACGGCAATGCTTTGGGGTATGGACTGATTGCCACAGATTATTGCGTTTACGAACAGCCCGTTCGCGCTGCATTTCTCGAAAACGTTATTGAAAGTCTATCTGTTCCGTTGATGGTTGCCGGTGCTGACGGTAATGTTCGTTTTCTCAACGGTGCTGCACAGCAATTTGTTGGAGCAATGAGCGCAGAATCGAGGCCTGTTGAGCTGGGATGTCCCGTTGGCGACATCCCCGGGCATGGTCGCAATATCTGGCCACATATGGAAACAGTGCTTGCGAATGGCGGTGCCGTCAGTGTGACTCACGCGTTTGGTGATGGCGTTAAACGCCAGGTGTATGATTTTACTTTTTCGCCCTTGCGTGATAGGGCGGGTAAGGTCGATGGTGTGATCAAGACGGCTCGCGACATTACCGAACGAACCGTCGTCGAAGCGCGATTGGGTGAGCAGGAAGAGCGTGTGCAGCAGCTCCTTAACTATGATGGACTGACCAATTTACCCAGCCGCCTGCTGTTTAAGAATCGCCTCAATTCGGCCATGGTTATTCATCGTTGAGTTGTCTGAGGAAATTCCATATTTCAAAGCTGAAGATAGATCGTTCGTTTGTCGATGTAATTGTGGAAGAGCATAGTGCTGCTCAGGTTGCTCGTTCCATCATCGATTTAGCCAATAACCTGGAACTGCAAGTGATTGCCGAAGGGATTGAAACTGCGCAACAACTGGATTGTCTGCGGGACATGGGGTGTGGTGAAGGGCAGGGCTATCTGTTCGGGCGCCCGGTTACAGCGGCGCAGTTGCGGGCGATATTAATCGCCGAGAACTCTACGAGGCCGTTGGCTGCATGCTGTGAAATGTCTGAATAAATGCAGGACAGTCATGGGCCGCAATTGCGGGGCTGAATATAAAGCCTTGAATTTCGTGACAGCTGTTCTGTTGCAGATAGGTAAGTTGTTCGACCGTCTCGACCCCCTCGGCAATGATGCGCAGCCCAAGGCTATGACCAAGAGCAATGATGGCATTGGTAATCGATTGATCTTCCGGATTCTCAGTCAGATCGCAGATAAACGAACGGTCAATCTTTAGCTGGTTGATAGGAAAGTGCTTTAGGTGGTTCAGTGACGAGTAGCCGGTGCCGAAATCATCAATGGCTAACGATACCCCCAGTTTGCGTAACTGGTGCATGGTCCGTTCCGCCTTTTCAACATCATCCATGACCGAGCTTTCGGTCAACTCCAATTTGAGATGACATGGCTCCAAGGCTGTACGCTCCAGAATCGTCCTCACCTGCTGATATAGATCGGGCCGTCGGAAGTGAAGACTGGAGATGTTCACGGACATGGTTATTGCTGGTAGCCCCTGCTGTTGCCATCGCTTGTTTTGGCGGCACGCCTTTTCCATCCCCCAGGTATCGATACGAACAATTAATCCACAATCTTCAGCGATGGAGATAAACTGAGCAGGCAGCAGAAGTCCACGTTCGGGGTGATTCCAGCGCAGTAGCGCTTCAACACCGCATACGGTCATATTGTCGAGGTTGATTTGCGGTTGGTAAAAAAGCTCTAATTCCCCATTATCAAGAGCCCGACTCAACTGTTCTTCAAGGTTGAGTCGTTCCTGAATTTGCTGGTTCATTGCGGCGGAGAAATATTGGAACCTGTTGCCCCCCCTTTCCTTGGCAGAATACATCGCGGAGTCGGCGTGCATCAACATACTCTCTGCGTTGGTGTTTTCATCGCAGTTGAAAACAATACCGATACTGGCTGAAGTATACACCTGTTTGCCGGCAAAGATCAAAGGGGTCGCCAGGATGTCAAGAATCTTGCGAGCATACTCGGAAAGAATAGCTGGAGAATCAAGCGGGGAAAGGAGCAGGGCAAACTTATCCCCGCCTGTGCGGGCAAGCAGTGAATCAGCGGTTTCTATGGTGCGCAGACGCGCAGAAATTTCCTGAAGCAGTTGATCGCCTGCTGTGGGTCCAAGGCTGTCGTTGATTTCTTTGAACTTATCCATATCAATGGTGATTAACCCGATACAGTTCGCATTGACAAATGCTTCTTCAATAGCACGGCGTAGCCGTGAGCGATTTGGTAGTCCGGTAAGAGGGTCGTACAAGGACAGCTTTTTGATCCGTTCGTTGGCAAGTTTGCCATCGGAAATATTCTGAATAATTGCGACGGTGTATTTGGGGGTTCCTTCAGAATCTGAAACCCAGGATGATGAAAGTAATCCCCACACTGGCCGGTCTGCTCGGTGGTTGAGGCGGAGTTCAATTTCGAAACGACTATCGTTGGAGTGGAGAGCTTTTTCTCGTAGATGCTCAAGTTTTGGCCAGTCTTCCGGATGGCACAGATCCTGCCAGTTCTTGTTGAGCACCTCGTCTTCAGGGTAGCCGATCATCTGGCAAAATGCTTCATTGACTTTTATGAAATGACCTTGTTGATCGACCGTTACAACGGCGGCTGAGGAGTTGTGGAAAATGGTACTGAGTTTTTTTTCACTGCTTTCCAAGTCTGCCTGTGCTCTCTTGCGAAGACTGACGTCCTGAAATACCGCTCGGTAGTCATGGGAGTGAGAATCGGGGTGCTCGAAGTAAAGATTACCCTCAAGGTTAATTTTTTGAGCCTGCTTGCCGACAAGAGTGGTGCGTAATGGTGGCAGGTAGCCTTGTTGATGTAAGCGCTGAACATCATTTTTCCACTGTAGCAGGCTGTTGGCATCGATCAATTTTTCGATATTGATTTCAGTTAGTTCGTTATCTTTAAAACCGAGGACTGACTGACAGGCTGGATTGGTATAGCGAATGTTTCCGTCGCCGGAGAGCGCAATGATCAGTTCGTGGGAATGGTCAAATAGTTGTCCATAGCGTCGTTCGCTGAGTTTGCGTAGATGCTCAGAGGTCTTGGCTCGCGCCATCATGCGGCGCAAGATGATGGCAACGGTTCCACCGTAGAGTAGCGGCGCAATATAGCCCTTGGGCATTAGCGGTACACCAATCAACAGTTTTTGACTGGTCGAAAATATACAGAGGATGAAGGCGCCCGCGAGAAAAGTGATAAGGTAATCCGTGGCAGAAAGATGCGAGGTGGGTTGTCTACGGGGCATTACATCCTCATAAAAGGGAACATCTATCGATAAACAATCAAAACAACGTCTCTTTATTTATCATTAATTCAAGCAGGCAGGCAAGAAAAAGTGGTGTGTTGTCGTTTAGGGGGATATTCGATGTTGCACGGGACTAAGGATCGAGTAAAAGGTTTGTAAATTGCTGATTTTTCATGTTAAGCTGCGAAAATATTGCGGATGATGTCCATGAACTCAGGAGAAATTGATGACTGAACAGCATGACGATCCCCATCTGTTAGAGATGCTACATCGCCGAAATGAGGAATTGGAAACCCTTGTCCAGATCGGGAAAACCCTGACGTCAACGCTGGATATTGAAGAGCTTTCTAATCTGATTATCGAAAAAGGGAATCTTCTTCTGCGGTCGCGCGCCTGGTCACTGTTATTGATGGATGAGGTAAGCAATGAGCTTATTTTCGACGTGGTGGTCTCTGCAGTCTCTGCAGAACTAAAGGGGAAGAGATTGCCGGTTGGTGAGGGTATTGCCGGCTGGGTTGCTCAGCATCGTGAGCCTGTGCTCGCTCCTGATGTGCGACTTGATCCCCGCTTTAGTGACAACATGGAAAAACAGGTCGGGTTTAAAACAAACTCGGTTGTCTGTGTGCCCGTGCAGATACAGGGTCAACTCCTCGGTGTTATGCAACTGGTCAACGGCCCCGATGATGAACCCTTTACCCACAATGATCTTACCTTATTGTCAGCCATTGCCGATTATATTGCTATTGGCATCTCCAATGCGCGCAATTTCAGTCGGGTTCGCGAGTTGGTAATCACTGATGACTTGACCGGGCTGTACAATGCCCGTTATTTTGATGACCTGCTTGATATTGAAATCAGTCGAGCCAAGCGTTTTGACTCGACTCTGTCGTTGGTCTTTATCGATCTCGACTTTTTTAAACTGGTTAACGACAACCATGGTCATCTGGTCGGAAGTCGAATGCTGGCCGAGATTGGCCAGTTATTTAAACACCGTATTCGTACCGTTGATTTCGGTGCTCGTTATGGTGGTGATGAATTTGTCTTGATTCTACCTCAGACCAGTAAGCAGGGCGCGTACGATCTGGTGTGCAGCCTGCGCGAGATGGTGCGCAATCATGTCCTGACGACCGAAGATGGTTCTGAGGTGAGTGTAACGGCTAGTTTCGGGATTGCTGCTTATCCTGTCGACGCCGACAACAAGGTCGATCTTATTCGGCTCGCCGATAATATGATGTACAAGGTTAAGCAAACCACCCGTGATGGTGTATTGATGGCCTGACATAATGACTAAAAAATGATCGACACCAAGCTGGGGATGCCCCGGCTTTTTTTGTGTCGATCAGGAGCCCGTGCGGTACATCTTATCCTTTGATTTTGGCCCTTTTGCTCGCTGTCTTTGCCTTGACGCTGTTTCGGTCTCCATCATATCAAGCCCCCGCTTGTCAGTCAGTATGTTGAGACCTGACACAATGTGACGGTACTTTTGACCGTTAATGATACCGTCACCTCTGCTGCAATTCTATCCATTTCATGCAACACTCGTGGGCTATGAAAATAAAAAAACCCCTGAAAAATCAAGGGCCTTTTATGCACATGTTATCCATGTGCTATGTCATTGGAGCCGCTAACTGGAGTTGAACCAGCGACCTACGCATTACGAGTGCGTTGCTCTACCAGCTGAGCTATAGCGGCACTAATTTTGATGTGAGATATGTATCGTAAAAGGGAGATTCTGTCAAACATTTTTGCCATGGCTGGCGAGGCTTGTAAACCACATTGCGGCATGGGTTGACAGTTGGCGGGCTGGCACGTAAAGTCGAAGGCTTCATGTCAGAATGGAGGAACGATGAAATACGACGTGCAAGAGATGAGTGCGCTTGTTTTGGCGGGCGAGACGTTGAGCGCAGAGCAGGCTTTGAGGCTGGTTGATGGCGGTGAAGCTGCTGATGAGCAGACCCATGGCCAGTATTTAGCGACACTGCAGGAGGGGAGCGAGGCGATTCGTCGGCACTACTGCGGGGAGCGGGTTGAATTATGTTCGATTATCAATGCCAAGTCCGGGCGTTGTGCCGAAAACTGCGCCTTTTGCGCCCAATCGCAGTACCATAGCACTGCGGCTCCGGTCTATCCCTTGCAACAGCCGGATAAGCTGGTCGAGGCGGCAAAGCGTGCGGAACAAGGCGGTGCGCGTTGTTTCAGCCTGGTGACCAGCGGCACACGCGTTCAGCCCGGTGCCGAGTTGGATACCTTACTCGCCGTCATTGAACGGATCGCCAGCCAATGTCATCTTGATCCCTCTGTTTCCCTCGGGCTGCTCGATAGCGCCATTGCGCGGCGGCTGGCTGATGCCGGTTGCGTGACCTATCATCATAATCTTGAAACCTCCCGTTCTTTTTTTTCGCAGGTCTGTACGACACATGCCTATCAGCAGGCGATTGATACCATTACCATCGCCCAGCAGGCGGGGCTGCGCGTCTGTAGTGGCGGCATCCTGGGGATGGGGGAAACCTGGGCGCAGCGTGTCGAGTTGGCCTGTACTCTGCGTGACTTGCACATTGACTCGGTAGCGATTAATTTTTTGACGCCGGTACCGGGCACACCTCTGGCTGAACAGCCGCCTCTGACACCGGAAGATTGTTTGAAAAGTATCAGTCTGTTTCGCTATCTATTGCCTCAGGCACGTATCTCCATATGTGGTGGTCGCCAGTACCAACTGGCGACACATCAAGCCGAGATTTTTCGAGCCGGTGCCAGTGGTATGATGATCGGCGATTTTTTAACCACGCCTGGCAGTGCACTCTGTGCAGATCACCAGCTGCTTAATCAGGCGGGTGTGCGGTTGCAACGGTTTTACACTCGGTGTAAGGTGCCGTCAAAGCATAGAATATAACGAAAAGGACATAACGATGGACTACCCGAAATTATATCGCCGTACCCTCGAGGTCTGGGGTGAACAGGCCCAATATGACCAAGCCGTTGAAGAGTGTGCAGAATTGATTGCCGTGCTGATGCATTACCGCCGGGAAAAGGTCGATGAGCAGCAGGTGATCGATGAACTCGCCGATGTGACCTTGATGATCGGTCAACTGAGCTGGATGTTCGATCAGCAGCGGGTGGATGAGGCGGTACAGAAGAAACTGGCTAAGCTTGAAAAGCTGATGGCGACGTCAAACGATAGCGAGGGGCGTTAGGTGGAAGGGTATGCGCTGCTCGGGATTGCCGTAGCCCTGGCCATGGATGCATTCGCTGTAGCGCTGGCGACCGGTGCTGTCCTGCCGGTATTGACTTTCCGGCATCTGTTTCGGTTGAGTTTTCATTTTGGCCTGTTTCAGGGTCTGATGCCGATTATCGGCTGGTTGGCCGGGGTGCGACTACAGGAGATGATCTCGGCCTATGATCACTGGGTTGCCTTTGGCCTGCTGATATGGGTCGGAGGGAAAATGATCCACGAAGCCTTTTCTGGTGCTGATGACGAGTCAGCGCGCAACGATCCGACCCGTGGTCTGACATTGGTCACGTTATCTGTTGCGACCAGTATTGATGCCCTGGCTGTTGGTTTGACCCTTGGTGTGTTGGGCGTCAGCGTCTGGTGGCCGTCATTGATTATCGGCATTGTCGCCGCTGTGTTTACCCTGGCCGGAATGATACTCGGTCGTCGGGTTGGCCAGTTGTGGGGGCGGCGGATGGAGATTGCCGGCGGCGTTGTGCTGTGTTGCCTGGGGGGTAAAATTCTTGTTGAACATCTTTATGTTGTAGGTTGACTTGCGCCTCGGTAGAAAACTGCTAACATTGCTAAGTGATGGTAGTGGCGAAGCTTTTAGCCGAGGAGGAGACGTTGGCACAGCGAAAGTCATGGTGGTTACTCAGTGCGTTAATTCTGGTCAGCAGTTTTGTTTTGTTTGCCTGTGGCGGTGGTGGCGGCAGTAGCAGTAGTTCGGCAAGCACCGGTTCGGTTGGTGTTTTAGTCACTGACGGGCCCAGTGATATCTTTAAAGCGATTGAGGTTACCATCGACGGGGTCAGCCTGATTGACGATGAGGACAATCTGATCGAAATCTGGTCGGATTTGTCGGGTAAGACCGTTGACTTGCTGAACCTGGAGACCGAAGCGGAACTGTTTACCCTGGCTGGCGATGTGCCGGTAGGCTGGTACAACAAGATCCGTCTCCATATCAGTGCCGTTGACCTGGTTGAGTTTAATGACAACCTGATTGCTGTTGAGGTGCCGTCAGCCAAGATCGATCTCAATCCGCGCGGCCAGTTCTATGTCAGTGCTGATGAGACCCTGTTGGTGCAGCTCGACTTTGATGCCAACAAGGTGATCCATCTGGTTAATCCGGGACATTATCGTTTGCGGCCAGTGGTGTTTGTCGATATTCTTACCGCCAAAAACATGGGGCGTTTGGTGCGTTTGCCCGGCATTATTGACAGTGTTGACGGTATCAACAGCCAGTTTGTGCTGTTGCATCAGTCAGCCGAGTTTTTGATCTACACCGATAACGACACCCTGTTCTTCGGTCCCGATGGAATACCGACGGCTTTTGCTGATCTGGACGACGGTGATGAGGTCATCGCCATCGGTCACTTCCGTGCCGGCAGCGATGACACCCAGCCTGAATTCGACGCCGTACTGGTGGAAGAGGGTGACTATCAGAAACTTCGCGGTACGTTGACCGTAGCTCCCGGCGCTACCGGTACCAGCCTGACCTTGGTGTATAATACCGATCCGCCAATAGTAGTTAATCTTGATGACGACACCGCCTTTTATGACTGTTTTGGGGTGATGATCGCTAAGGCGGATCTAGTGGTTGGTCAACGCGTTGCAGTCGATGCCGTCATGTTTGCCGATGAGTATTACGCCGCCTTGGTGGTGGCCTGTCCCGACAGCGTTGATACGTTGTCCGGTGAGTTAGAGGCGATAGAACTTCTGACCCTGACCGTTGAGGGACAGTGTGCCGAGGAGGCGAATGGCGCCAGTTATTATCTGCTGGGTGAAGATACCCTGACCGAGATTACGCGTGCTGATCTGACCGTGGGTGATACGCTGTTGCTGTTTGGTGACGACGGCGTCTGTTTCAGTTATCGCCAGTTATTTAATGTCGAATAAGGGGATCTAAATACACCAACAACGGGGCGGCCGCAAAGGCCGCCCTTTTTTATGCCGATTTTATGCTGATGTGGCAGTTGCCCATTGCCATGAATGTCGGTAGACTGCCCCTGTGTTTATATAACTCGTCAGTGAAGAGGATAGCATGGACAAACGCTTGATTTTGATTACCATGACCGGCCATGACCAACCGGGTGTTTTTGCGGCCATGACCGAGTTGGTTGCCCAGACGGCAGGGGCCGAGATTCGCGATATCGAAATGACCGTGACCCATCGGCAGATGGTTTTGACGCTGTTGCTTGATCTGGCCAGCGGTTTGGTCTGTGAAAAGCCGTTGCTTAAGGATCTGTTGTTTGCCGCCAAGGAACGCGGCCTTGATCTCGACTTTACCGTTCTTGACCGTGAGCAGGTTGGGGAGCACAAGTACGGACCGCTCTATGTCGTAACGATTCTCGGTGCCCGGATCAATGCTGCTGCGCTGGCGCAGGTGTCGCGCATTCTGGTTGAGCAGCAGGCCAATATCGAACGGATTTCGCGTCTGACCCAAGGGGGGCTGCGCTGCGTAGAACTCCTCATTCGCACGCGTGAAATACTGAATATCCGTGAGCTTAAACGCTTGTTGCTGCAGGTCGGAAGCGGACTTGATGTTGATGTGGCGGTGCAGAAGGAGAGTCTCTATCGCCGCGCCAAACGGCTGGTGGTGATGGATATGGATTCCACCTTGATCCAGATCGAGGTGATTGACGAACTGGCCCGATTGGCCGGGGTTGGCAAGCAGGTGGCTGAGATCACAGAACAGGCCATGAACGGTGAACTCGACTTCCAGCAGTCGTTGGCGGCGCGGGTGGCATTGCTCAAAGGGCTGGATGAGGGGGCGCTGGGTGAAGTCTATCGCAACATCCCCTTTACGCCGGGGGCACGCAATCTGGTGCATATACTCAAGCGGCTCGGCTTCCGCACCGCAGTGATCTCCGGTGGTTTTACATTCTTTACCGACCGTTTGCAACAGGAGTTGGGGCTTGACTATGCCTATGCCAATCAGTTGGAGATTGTCGATGGGGTCGTCACCGGCAACACCGTGGGGGCAGTGGTCGATGGCGAGCGCAAGGCCGAACTGCTCGAAGAGATTGCCGAGCGTGAAGGGGTGACCTTAGACCAAGTGATTGCTATTGGTGATGGTGCCAACGATCTGCCCATGCTCGGTAAGGCCGGGTTGGGGATCGCCTTCAACGCCAAGGCGCGGGTGCGTGAGCAGGCGGATACCCACATCAACCAACAGAGTCTCGATTCTATCCTCTACCTGCTCGGTTTGTCCGAACGGGAGATGGCTGAGATCAGCGCATGAAATTGCCCGAACTGAAACCGGCTACGCTGCTGCGTCGTTATCAGCGCTTTCTGGCCGATATTGTATGGCCCGAGGGCAGCCCCGACGCTGACCAAATCACTGTTCATACCCCCAACACCGGCAGCATGCGCCAGTGCGCCGTGCCCGGTTCACGGGTGATGGTGTCCGACAGCGGTAACGATAAACGGAAATACCGCTGGACCTTGGAGTTGATCGAAGTCAACGGCCACTGGGTGGATATCAACACCCAACGCAGCAATAAGGTGGTGGCCGAGGCGCTGGCGCTGGGGACGATCAAGGGTCTGGAAAACTTCAAGGTGACGCCTGAACAGAAGCTCGGTGACAGCCGCATCGATTTCTTGTTGGAAAAAGATGGTCGGCGGCTATGGCTGGAGGTCAAAAATGTCACCCTGATGGGCAGCGAAGTGTGCGCCTGTTTTCCCGATGCTGTGACCGAACGCGGTCGTCGTCACCTTCAGGAGTTGATGGCGGCGGTGGTGCAGGGGGATCGCGCCGTCATCCTGTTTTTGATCCAGCGTGCTGAGGCGCAGCTGTTCTCTCCTGCGGGTGATATTGATCCCGCCTATGCCGATCAGTTGCGTGACGCTTTGGAGGCAGGCGTTGAGGTCTACGCCTGTCAGACAGAGACGACACCCGAAACGACACGGATTGTCCGTATTCTGCCGGTGGTGGTATGACCTTACGTGCCGTCGGTGTGATCACCGAATACAATCCCTTCCATAATGGTCACCGATACCATGTTGATCAAGCGCGCAGTCACAGCGGTGCCGATGTGGTGGTGGCGGTGATGAGCGGCCACTTTCTGCAGCGCGGCGAACCGGCGCTGGTTGACAAGTGGACACGAGCCGCTATGGCGTTGAAGTGTGGTGTTGATGTGGTGGTGGAGCTGCCGTTTCCCTGGGCGTGCAACAGTGCGCCCCATTTTGCTTACGGTGCTGTGCAGGCGTTGCAGGCGTTCGGCCCGACCCTTGACAGCTTCTGTTTCGGCAGTGAAAGCGGTGATCTCAACGCTTTGCAGCGTCAGGCCCGGCAACTGGCCAAAATCGAAAATGAACAGCCTGACGATCATTTTATGCGTCGAGGTCAAACCTGGCCCCAGGCCCGCGCGGCGCACCTGGTCGATGTTTCGAGTGAAGATGCTCCCGACCCCGCATTGCCCAACAATATTCTCGGATTGGCCTATCTGCAGGCGCTGGAAAAACTACCCCAGCCCGCGCCGAAGCCGCTGACCATTCAACGGATCGGCTGTGGCTACCATGATCGCACCCCCGGAACCGGTTCCATCGCCAGTGCCACGGCGGTTCGCGCCCTGCTGGAGCAGGGGGAGGATGTCCGTCCCTACTTACCGCAACAAGCCTGGCTGATCCTGCAACAGGCGAGCCAGCAAACGGGCTGGCTAGACTCACAGCGCTGGTGGCTGATGCAGCAAACCGCCTGCCTCGGTCCGGTGGAACGGCTGGAAAGCCTCTATCAGCAACAGCCTGGCCTGGCGGCGAGAATGCAGCAGGCTGCGCTGACGGCCAACGATGGCGAGGCGCTGATCAGCGGACTCAAGGCTCGCCACCTGACCCGCACCCGTGTACAGCGGTTGCTCAGTTATGCCGCGTTGTTCGTCACGGCTGAAGAGATGACGCCGCTGTTGCAGCATCCACCATCCTTTTTGCCTCTGCTCGGCGCCACTGTATGCGGAGAGAAATTTTTGCGCCAGTGTCGCAAACAGATGAGTGTGCCGCTGGCCGGCAACTTCTCTCGCCTTATCCCCCAGCTTAAACGGTTTTATGGGTCGGATTCACAACAGATGCAGCAGGCTCTCAACCTGTTATCGCTGCACAATCGGGTAGCGCGTAGCTATACCTTGTTGCTGCCGGAGTGGCAGGGAGCTTCGCGTCATTGGGATTTTTATCGTGAACCATGGCGGGAGTAGGTCGGCCACTGGCCGGCAACTTTTGATGAAAGATGTGTGTTTGCGGGTTTTTAATCTAACCTGATTCCATGAGTAAACGGTGGATGGAGAGAGAGGCTTGGATCTTCAATGGCTTATATTGTTCGTTGCCGGACACTGTTGAAAATTAGTCCATCTTCATAGTGTTGGTTGCGGTTCTCAAAAGTTCTGAAACCGCTTTTTCAAACTCATCCAGATCATGCTGGATGGTTTGCCACACAATTGCCAAGTCCACACCAAAATAGTCATGAATCAGCTTGTCACGCATTCCGGCAATTGCCTGCCAGGGTAATAAAGGTTTTTGCTCACGAATTTCAGGTGGAATCTTTTTTGTCGCTTCGCCGATTATTTCCAGACTGCGAATACAGGCATTGATCGTTTTTTGATCTGCGCAAAAATCCTCAAACGTCATACCGGTCGTAAATTCGTGTAAATCAGAGATGGCGTCAAGAATATCGTTCAGAAAATCATATACTTCTCGCTTACTGGACATAATCGACTTCTTTGAGAATGCGTGCCCCAATGTTTGGTTTCAGGGCGTCGCGCGTGACCAGATCAACCTTGAGTCCCAATAACTGCTGTAGTTGCTGTTCCAGTTGCATAAAAGAAATGAAACCGACGGGTTTTGAGAATTGCACCAGAACGTCCAAGTCACTTTTCGGCGTCTGTTCATCGCGGACATAGGAGCCGAAAATACCGATTTCTGAAACGGCGTAATCGCGATGCAGTTCAGCGAGGTGTTTTTTTATAACATGTTTTATTTCTGTTTTTGATCGCATGATAAGCCCCGAACTTTATTCAAGTGTAATAAAAACATAGGCGAATCACGGAAGCTTGTCAATCTTCTGGAAAAGCGTGTAGGTCGGCCATTGGCCGCCAGCTCTGATAAGAGACCGTGTGGTTGTGGGCTGGGGCTATTTATTTAAGCAAGCTGCTCCTGCACCACCAGCTTGACCCTGGCAATATAATCGCGCGTTTCTGTGGGCATATTTTCCAGCCCACGCCGGTCGACATTGCCTTGACCCCAGTTGTAGGCGGCCAGCGCATGATCAATGTCGCCGTTATACTTGTCGAGCAATCGCTTGAGGTAGCGGCTGCCGCCGAGCAGGTTCTGTCGCGGGTCAAAGCTGTTCTCAACCCCCATTTCACTTGCCGTTTCCGGCATCAACTGCATCAATCCCTGGGCTCCGGCGGCAGAGACGGCATCCGTGCGATAGGAACTTTCCGCACTGACGACCGAACGGATCAGCTCTGAGGGCAGGTCCACTTTTTGTGCCACCTGGGCGATCATTTGTTCAATGTGTGAGCGTTTGGTCGGCAGGGGGCGATGCGGGGAAGACTGCTGTGCCGCTCGGTACGTATCAATGCCTTGGCTTTTTGTTGTAGAAGGGAGATTGGGTGGTCTTATGAAATCCGGCGAAGAAAAAAAATCGCTGTCATCTTCGGTGCTAAACAGGCCCAGCATGGAAGCCTGCATTATGCGGATTACTTCACGAGCTTGAGCCCCAGGATCGTCTGATGTGTGTTGCGCTTTGTCAAAAATCGCATCAAATGTCTGTTGTGACCGATTGGCGGAACGGCTGGCTGTCCCATGCGAAAAGTTTAAATTCGGTGATTCGTTCAGCTTTAGGGAATCAATATTCATCGTGACCTCCGCAGTCGTCATACTCTGGATCTTGATACAATATCTTATCGACTGTTTTTCAGCTTTATTAAGTTGTTTCGCCCTTTTCTGGTTCAGGTTATAACCCGTTGTGCTGTGAATTGTTGTCATGACGGGGTGTTTAAATGACACGGGCCTCCCGAACAATCTATTTTGGAGGCCCGTGTTGCATTTATCGTTTGTCAGTGAATAATCAGGTCGGGCAGTTCGTTTGTGTCATCGTCACGTCGTGGGCAGTGCTCGGCCAGCAGATGGCCGCACTGATCAATGGCATCACACAGGGCCGGAACCATGTTGTCATCGTGCAGCCCTTTGGTGATGCTGTCCACCGCATGTTGCCATTGGTCATGGCTGACTTTTTCGTTGATGCCGCGATCCGCTAGAATTTGCACCCGTTTTTCAAACAGACTGATCAGGATCAATACGCCTGTTGCATCGCGTGTATAGTGCAGGCCGTGGTGGATAAACAATGAAAACGCTTTGTCGTTCACGCGCTCATCCATCTCATCGTTGGCGATCAGCTTACGTAGCACGGCGGGCAGCTGGGTTAATATCAAGCCACAGCCGAGATAGCTGCCGACCATGATCAGGCTGATTGCCCATATCGGGCAGGCAGGGACGAACCATAGACTGGTAACAGTGATAAGCATCATCAGGAACGCGCTGTAGCGGATGGTGGTTGCTGCATAGCTGTCGGCGCTGGAGATAATCAGTGGCACAATTTCGCCACTGGTGTTGCCTTCTGCTGTAGCAACTGCGCTACGAATCTGCTCTTGCTGCTCGGGGCTCAAGGCCACGGTTGTTGATTTATTCATCGCAATCTCACATCCTTTTGTTATTACCAACTGCCTGAGGCACCGCCGCCGCCGAAGCTGCCGCCACCGCCACTGAATCCACCACCTCCGCCGCCACCGAAGCCGCCACCACCAAAACCACCGCCCATCCAGAAGATGGAACGGCGACGACGGCCGCCAAGCAGTGCCGGAGCGATAAACAGTAAAGTCATCAACCAGCCCATGGGGTTCTTTTTCTTTTTACGCTTTGTTGTCCCCGTTCCCTGGTATTCACCGCGAACAGCATCGGTCATGCCGACAACGGCGGCAACAATACCTGCGGTATAGTTGCCCTGTTTGAATTGCGGTACCAGTTCCTGATCAATGATCCGTCCGGCCAGCAGGTCGGTGAGGCGGCCTTCCAGCCCTTTACCGACCTCAATACGGACGCGGCGATCCTGTTTGGATACCAGCAGCAGTAAGCCGTTGTCGTGGTTACTCTGACCGATTTTCCATTGTTCCGCCACAGTTAGCGCGGCCTGATCAGCCGGTTCGCCGTCAAGGTTGGGCAGAGTGAGAATCACCAGCTGGGTGGAATCGGTCTGCTCGAAACGGTTAAGAAATTGCTCCAGCTTCAGTTCCGTGCCGTCGTCGATCAGGTTGGCTACATCGGTGACGTAGCCCTGCGGTGCCGGGATGTCAAGCGCCCGGCACGGCACGACGCCGACTAGCAACAACAGCGCCAGGCTGCACAGAATCCGCATCAGAACTTCACCTGGGGTGCGACGTCGCTGCCCGCTGTTGCCTTGAACGGTTCTTTACGCTCTAGTTTCAGCAACATATTGTTGGTGATGTTGTTGGGGAAGGTGCGGATGGAGCTGTTGAAGGTCTTGACCGCCTGGTTGTAACGCTGACGGGCGACATTGATGCGGTTTTCCGTCCCTTCCAGCTGATGTTGCAGGTCGCGGAAGTTCTGGCTGGCCTTGAGGTCGGGGTAGCGTTCGGCAACCAGCAGCAGGCGTGACAGGGCACCGGACATCTGCTGTTGGGCCTGCATGAACTGTTCAACCTGTTTCGGGTTGGCTAAATCTTTAGCCGACAGGGTTGCCTTGCCGACGCTGGCACGGGCCGCCGTGACATTCTGCAAGGTTTCCTGCTCATGGGCGGCATAGGCTTTAACGGTTTCGACAAGGTTTGGAATCAGGTCGGCCCGGCGCTGGTAGGTAGCTTCAACATCGGCCCATGAACTGAACACCGCTTCTTCATTGGTTTGAATCTGGTTGTAGCCGCAAGCACTCAGCAGGGGCAGAATAAGTAAGCAGAGGATCAAATGACGCATCATAACGGTACTCCTTGAAAGTTGATTTTCCACAATATAGGAACTCAGCGGCTGAAAGTAAACCATTCTCGTCATTTTTGTCGTTAATCGGTTCTTCTCGGCCCCGATGTTGAGCTTTGTCGGAAATGATCTATCATTAAAGGCATTGATCTGTTGCTGATATTAAATGGAAAGGGAGATCCGTGGAGAATTTTGATTTTATTGCCTATCTTGAAAAGCTTAAGCGCTCACTTAATCAATCCCTTGCTGCCACCGATACCGATGCTGAATTGTGCCTGGTGATGTCCGATCTGCTGGAGACGGTGGAAAAGGATCTGGCCAAAAATCTCAGCGCCGAAGACCATAAGATCATGGCTTGTGCGCCCGGTTGCAGCAGTTGCTGTATCGTAAATGTTGAGGTGCTGACTCCCGAGGCAAAAAACATTGCCAATTACCTCAAGAGAACCCGCAATGATGAACAGTTGGTCGAGCTTAAACAGCGGATGAAGCAGTTGCTTATTGTGATCAGTGGTCTTGATGATGAGGAGCGGATCGCCGTGCGGCGTAACTGCGTGTTTCTGTGTGACCAAGGGAAATGTAGTATCTATCCGGTGCGACCTCTGTTGTGTCGCTCCATTACATCGATCTGTGCCCAATCCTGCCATGAGGCGTTGACCATGCAGGCACTAGGAGAAGAGAATGTGGTGGTGATGAATCTGTTCCAGAAAAACCTGATGGATATAGCCTTTCAGGGTTTGGCCGGGGCGATGGAAGGGCATGGCCTGGATGCGCGCGCGGGTGAATTGACTGCGGCGATATTGGCACAGCTGTCGTAGGAGAGTATGACTGGCGTGGCAAGAAATTGGCTTGACTTTTAACCTGGGGCTGGCTATGATTCGCGCTCTCGCCGTTGTGCGAGAAATTAGATGATTGAAAGTGAGGTGATTTTCGTGGAAATTCAAGTTCTTGACAATAATGTTGAAAAAGCGATCCGTGTGCTTAAGCGTAAGCTGCAGCAGGAAGGACTTTTCCGTGAGATGAAGCAACGCAAGTTTTACGAGAAGCCAAGCGTAAAACGTAAGCGTAAAGAAAAAGAAGCTCAGCGTCGTCTGCGTAAGAAAATGCGTATGATGCACACCGACTGATCACCTCAGTCTGTATAGCTTAAATTGAAAAAGGCGAACCGTTTAAACGGTTCGCCTTTTTTTGTGCCCATGTTTATCAGTGCTGCAACTGGACGCATAAAAAAGCACCCTGCTGGTGGGCAGGGTGCTTTGGATCTAAATGGTCGCCCGGTTATTTAGCAGGGCAGTGTTGGCAGGTTGAGACCAACGATCTCTTTGACCAGCCCGACCACCTGGCAGCTGTAACCGTACTCATTATCGTACCAGACATAGAGCACACAGCGGTCGCCATCAACGATGGTGGCCAGTGAATCAACCACCCCGGCGTAGCGTGAACCGACAAAGTCGGTGGAGACCACTTCTGGAGAGTTGGTGTAATCAATCTGATCCTGCAGCGGCGAGTCGAGGGATACATCACGCAGATGGGTGTTGAGTTCCTCAACGTTGGTCTCTTTTTTCAGGCGCAGGTTGAGGATGGCCATAGAGACATTCGGGGTCGGAACGCGGATGGCGTTACCCGTCAACTTACCGGCCAGTTCCGGCAACGCCTTGGCCACCGCTTTAGCGGCACCGGTTTCAGTGAGAACCATGTTCATGGCTGCACTGCGACCGCGGCGTGGTCCTTTGTGATAATTGTCAATCAGGTTCTGGTCGTTGGTGTAGGAGTGGCAGGTTTCAACGTGACCGTTGATAATACCAAATTTATCCTGTACCGCCTTGAGAACCGGAACGATGGCGTTGGTTGTACAGCTGGCGGCGGAGTAAATCTCTTTTTCCTGCTCGATCAGTTCATTGTTGACGCCGAACACGATGTTGGGGATGTCCCCTTTGCCTGGAGCGGTGAGGATAACCTTGGAAACCCCTTTGGCTTTCAGGTGGCGGCCCAGACCTTCACGGTCGCGCCAGATGCCGGTATTGTCGATGACAATCGCATTGTTGATACCGTACTGGGTGTAGTCGATGTTTTCCGGGGCATCCGAGTAGATAATCTTGATCATGTTGCCATTGGCAATGATGGCATTCTGTTCATGATCCACCTTGATAACACCCTGAAAGCGACCGTGTACCGAGTCGCGACGCAGCAAGCTGGCGCGTTTGACCAGATCGTCGTCTCCGCCCTTGCGGACGACGGCAGCACGCACACGTAGCTTGTCGCCACCGCCGGTTTGTTCGATGAGGATGCGCGCCAGCAGACGCCCGATGCGGCCAAAGCCATAGAGGACGACATCACGGGGCTCATCGAGGACCGAGCTGCGACCGGTGTTGAGGCTGGCCAGTTCCTGACCGACGAAATTTGCGACATCGGAACCCACGCCTTGGGATTGATAGCGGATGGTCAGCTTGCCGATATCAATCTTGCCGGGAGCAAGATCCAGAGTGCTGATCGCTTCCAGAATCGGGAAGCTGTCGTGCACAGAGATTTCGTTGTTGAGAATCTGACGAGCAAAACGGTGGGCACGTAAAATGCCAATGGGTGTTTTGTTGACCAGTGTCCGGCCATAGGTGCTGACGTTAACGCCTTGTTCGCGGTACAGATGACCGATGATCGGTACCATCTTTTCCGCTAAATCGACGAGCTCAGTCCAGTTGCTGAAATACTCTTCCGCTTTATTGCTCTCCATGCCCAGTCCCTTTGGTGAATGTAAATAGTTTTCATGGTCGGGAGACCATGCGTTTTTGTTGCTGAATCGCGCGTATCCTAATAGAAGTCGGTTTGTTTTTCAACCGTTTTTCCTCGACTGATCGCTGACGAGCAGTGAGCGAAGAGCATACTGACAGGATTGTTTTAACATTGTGATGGCAGTGTTCGCTTTCATCGATCGAAGCGACTTTCCACTGGACTTGACGAACAGACGCTGATATTTAAGAGAGTTTGAAATCGTTGTCGTTTTTTACACATTGGAGGATGCATTATGGCACAGACAACTCACTATACAGAACTCGGGTTGGTCAACACTCGTGAAATATTTCAGAAGGCAGTACGTGGCGGTTATGCTATCCCCGCCTACAACTTTAATAATATGGAGCAGCTGCAGGCGATTATTCTGGCCAGTATCGAAACAAATTCTCCGGTTATTCTCCAAGTGAGTAATGGCGCACGTAAGTATGCAAATTCTGCCATGTTGCGCGGTATGGCCAAAGGGGCGGTGGAGATGGCGCGCGAGATGGATTCGCAGATCCCCATCTGCCTTCATCTCGACCATGGTGATTCTTTTGAGCTGTGTAAATCCTGTATTGATTCAGGCTTCTCTTCGGTAATGATCGATGGTTCACACCTGAGCTATGAGGAGAATGTTGCACTCACCCGCAAGGTTGTCGAATACGCTCACCCGTTCGATGTCACCGTTGAAGGGGAACTGGGTGTTCTTGCCGGTATTGAAGACGATGTCGTGGCTGAGCATTCCACCTATACCCAGCCCGACGAGGTTGAAGATTTTGTCACCAAAACCGGTGTCGACTCTTTGGCGATCTCCATTGGCACCAGTCATGGCGCGTACAAGTTCAAGCTGGCCGAAGGGGAAGAGGTGCCGCCGCTGCGTTTCGATATCCTCACTGAAGTCGAACAGCGTATCCCCGGTTTTCCCATTGTGCTCCACGGTGCCTCCAGTGTTGTGCAGGAATATGTGCAGTTGATCAACAAATACGGCGGACATATCGAAGGGGCCGTCGGAGTGCCGGAAACGCAGCTACGTCAGGCCGCTAAAAGCGCGGTATGTAAAATCAATATTGATTCCGATGGTCGTCTGGCCATGACCGCCAAAGTGCGAGAGTTTCTCGCCAATAACCCCAATGAATTCGATCCACGCAAGTTCCTCGGTGCGGCACGCACTGAATTGGTTGAATTGATGAAGCATAAAAATGAAACAGTGCTCGGCAGTGCTGGTAAAGCCTGATTGTTTACGGTGCTGTAACTGTTGAGAAAATGTTAAAAAGGCCCGGTCTGATGACCGGGCCTTTTTTGTGAATAGTGCAGAGTTTGAATGTTGCTCAACTGTTACGGTGTACCTCATCATGGCAGACAGTGCAGAGGGTAATCAGGTTGCCTTCCGTATTCTCACCACCTTGTGCATGTGGTTTTACGTGATGTAATTCCAAGTGACGGGGATCCGAACGATTCCAGTCATCATGAGACCAGCCGCATTCGGTACATTTATAACCATCCCGACGAAGTACTTTTCTTTTTACCGGGTCAGGAATGCGGCGATCATGTTCCGGGCTTTGACGATCCGCCTCCAGTAAATAAACTCCAACCTCAAGATCCGGTCGTCCCGTATTTTGGGTAACAACCGGCCAGCCATATTCGGTTCGCAATTCTCTGACCCGCCGAGCCCATTCCGACTTGTCCTTGGCTAGATATTTTAACTCCTCCCCGGTAACTTTTTGTCCGACATTTTTTCGCAGATATTTTAATACCTTGTCACGAACGCCAATGTTTTCTCTTCTTATTTCATTTGCCAAATTCCATCGATGGGCGGCATCTCTGTCCTGCTCGACTGAAAGCAAAATATAGTCGGAAGGCCCCATAGACGTAACGTCGATATCGCGAAGAGGAAATTCATTTTCTTCCGCCATCTGTTTGGCCGTCAAACCGCTCACAATCGACCAGCCGAATTGAACTTTCAATTCACGAACCCGCCGGGCATATTCTTGAATGCCGGAAACGACAAGCAATTCATCACCGCTGATTATGATGGCAGGGTATTTTTTAAAATAATGAAGTATTCTATTCCGAGCACTTTTAGCGGTAGTGGAAGGGATTAAAGATTTCCCTAAATCTCGTAAATGATGGAAGCAGGGGATCAAGGCCAGGACTTTATTCCGTAAACTATCGGATTTTAATTCCTGTTCAAAGTCGGTTAGTAAGCTTTGTAGCTGCTTTCTGATTTCTTCGGATGTCATGAGCGCCTTTTCCTCTCTGAACCCTCAAGAAACAAAAGAAGTTTATTCTTTAATTGTTCCGTGTCATTTACTTCGCAGGTCCAAATGACCAAAACGTCCCAACCTAATTTTTTTAGATTGGTAACAGCGAGCTTGTCTCTCTTCACATTTTTATCTAATTTTCTCTGCCAGAATTCTTTATTGGTCGCCGGTCGTTTTGCTCGTTTGCAAGCAGTATGGCTATGCCAAAAACAGCCATGAACAAATATAACTTTTTTGTGCTTCGTTAATACTATATCGGGCTTGCCGGGCAAGTCTTTTCTGTGAAGCCTGAACCTGTATCCTATGCGGTGAAGCAGGGAACGAACTATAATCTCAGGTTTGGTGTTTTTGCCGCTTACGTGCGACATGATTTGGCTTCGTTTTTCTTGCGAGAAGACATCCATTGTTCATGTTTTTTGATCAAGTAATAATCTGACGACATCCGCCACCCGCGCAGCCAGCAGTGGTGGAACTGCATTGCCTATTTGTTTGGCAATCTCTATTTTTGAGCCTAAAAAATTAAAACTGTCGGGAAAACTTTGAAACCGGGCAGCTTCTCTGTGTGTAATCGGTCGATGTTGCTCAGGATGCAAATAGCGGCCTTTCTCCGGTTTAAAGAACTCAGTGCGTATTGTAACTGAAGGTCTATCCCACCAAAGCCGGCCGAACAAATCAGTGCCGCCGGATTTTTTTCTGATCCAACAGTCCGGTGTTAACTCAGGAGCAATTCGTTGCAAATCGAAACGATTCATACCCTCGTGCGGAATTGCTCTGTATCTTTTTCGGCTGAGTTCGGTTGGGTTTCGTCCAAAGTGCAAATCCAATGGAGGCAGAATCTCTCTAATTTCAGTTCCCTCAGGTAGTGATAAATCACCAATAGCATCTCTTACGGTTTTCCAGCGTGGAGGCGTTGGCAGGTATTCCTCTTGATTAAAAGACAGCGTTCCCTGTTTTTTTTTACCATTAGGATTTAAATGTGTCTTTCGCGGCGGGAACAAAATGGAAGGATCCGCAAATTTACAACCGATAATAAAGGCTCTTGTCCGTTTTTGCGGTACACCGTAGTCGGCAGCAATTAATTTATCCTGCCATACTTTAAATCCAAGGGATTCAGCGGCTCCAACGATTTCGCCATGTTCGAAAGTGTCCAATAACTGTGGAACATTCTCCATAACAAAAATGGATGCACCGGATTTTTCGACCACTTCCAGGTAGGGGCGCCACAATTCCTTGCGCGGGTCATTTCCACGATTTTTGTTTAAAAGACTAAATCCCTGGCACGGCGGCCCGCCGATAACGACATCGGCTTTTGGAATTTTAATTTTTCCTTGTTCCAGTATCTCAACAATGTCACCGGCAACACAATGCGAGCCGAAATTGTGATTATATGTATCAACACAGAATTGATTGAAATCGTTGGCCCAAACGGACTGGAAGGGTTGCCCGAAAGCTTCTGAGAAACCCAAAGACATGCCACCTGCACCGGAAAACAGGTCTATGAGGCGATAACGTTTAGAATTACCGAGCAACTTTCCCGAACAACGGGAAGTATAAGTCGCCTCGTCTTCTCTTAAAATGGTTGATTTGTCTATTTTTATTGTATTTTCAGTTTCATACATAGTCTGTGGGCTTGTCGTAGAAATCTTTTTATAGAATGATTTGTTTTTTTGTCGGCATGAACGGATTTTTCATGGCAGAGTATTTCCCAAATGGCACCATTATTGGTTAGACCGTTCCTGCTCATCATACGCTGTAGCTCCTGAGTAAACCAAGAAAAGAGTTTATTTTCCAAACGTAGATTGGCTCACTCAAAAACAACAGTCATCGACAGTTCCTTATCCCCTCGTTTAACTACCAGCGCCAGCTCATCCCCTGCCCGCTGTTGACCAATGGCATAGATCACATCAAACACCTCCGTCACCAGTTCACCATCAATCTGCTGCACGATATCACCGGCTTGGAGCTGGTAGCGCTCAGCCAGACTGTCCGCAATGATGCTGACAATCATCACCTGTTTTCCCTGTTGTTCCAGCCGTACCCCCAGTTGCATCCGCTCGGGCCCCGCTTCGTAGCGGTTGTAGAGCAGGTAGTGGTAGGGCAGCAGGGGGATCTCCGGCAGGGTGACATCCATCAACGTGTCGCGTTTGGATTCGTCGATCTCAATCTCGTCATTACCGATCAGGCTGTAGGGCAACGGCAGCTGTTGGAATACCCGGCGCGGGATGCCGAAGCCGTAGCGGATGTGGTTGGCTCCGGCCAGGATCACCAGTTGGTGGTCGGCGTGATCGGGATGGCACAGGTAGTTGATAATCGACTGCGCCATGGTGTCATCCCACAAACTCTGGATGCGGATGAAGCTGTCGATTCGGCGCTTGCCGGCATCGTGACCGGCAAAATAGCTGCGCAGGGTTGCCCGATAATAAGGATCAACCGCAGCTTGGGGCATATCTGTAGCCTGCATCGTCTGTTGCATGGTCTGCTGTTTTTGCTCGGGGGTGACGTTCAGGGCGACAATGGCGATGTGCTGCTCGCGCATCAGATTGAGCAGGTCGCGGTAATAGGCATAGTCGATGCGCCAGTTGCGGTACCAGTTGAGCTCTCGGATAAATGCTTTTTCCGTCAGTTCACCGGCCACCCAGTGATCCAGCACCGGTTGCTGATTGGGGTGGAACATCTCCATCCCCACTGCCAGCTGGTTACCGTGCTGAGTGCGCAGAGCTGAGATGATCTCCAATTGCAGGCGGTGAGAGGCTGGGTTGTCATGGGTTTCGCCGATGTAAATCAGGCGATCATGGTTGATGGCCGTCAGCATCTGTGTCATGGATAGCGGGGTGCCGGTGGCCAAGTGAACCAGGGTGTCCAGAGCAATTGGCTCCGGCAGGGGGTAGGGATTGTTGGCGTGGCCGAGGGGCTGGGGCGGCGTGCAACTCACCAGACTCAGCAAGAGCACTGCTGCAAATATCTTGGTTGCAAACAATATAGGACGCATGACTTCCTCATTTATGGTGTGTTACTGAATCAGCCGAAGATGTTTTTTGAGTAGAAGATCTCCGTCATCTCTCGTCGCAGCAGTTCGAGAACACGCCCTTTTTCGGCAGCGGAAAAGTCCTGCATGGCGGTGCCAAACAGGTAGTTTTCCAGCTCAAAATCCTTGAGTAACATTTTGGTGTGAAACAGATTTTCTTGGTAGATATTGAGATCGACGCAGTTGTACTGCTCCAAGGTGCTTTTTTTGATGTATTGCTGGATTGAGTGAATGCGATGATCGATGTAATGTTTTTTGCCCTGCATGTCGCGGGTGAAGCCGCGCACCTTGTAGTCCATCAACACGATGTCGGATTCGAACGATGCAATCAGATGATTCAACGCTTTGAGGGGACTGATCTTACCGCAGGTGGAGATGTCGATATCGACGCGGAAGGTGGAGATTCCCAGCTTGTTGTCGGTTTCCGGGTAGGTGTGGACGCAGAGATGACTTTTGTCGAGATGAGCCAAGACTTGAGCTGATTTTGGATCCGATTTCGGTTCAATCGGTTCTTCGGCGATCAGCACGGTAACGCTGGCACCCATGGGATCGTAATCCTGGCTGGCGATATTGAGGATGTTGGCGCCGATGATATCTGCTACCTCGCCCAAGATTTTTTCCAGACGTTCTGCGTTATATTCCTCGTCGATATATTCCAGATATTCTTTACGGTTGGCTGGTGCCTTGGCGTAACACACGTCGTAGATGTTAAATGACAGGGTTTTGGTCAGGTTGTTAAACCCGCGCAGTTTGATTTTTTTTGGTCGCTTGGTGCGAGAGATTTTTTTTGCCATGGCGAAAGCTCCTTAAACAAGTCCGTTTGACAGCTTGGTGCCAAACGGCGCCATAAAATCATAAACCTCCAGCACGGACAAGTAAATAAAGACGCGCTGTCGCAGAAAAAACTTTCTGGAAACAGCGCGTCACAATAGTGTTATGCGGTTGAATTAAAGTGATTAATTAATCACTGAATAGTTCGGATAGGCTCCGGTCAGTTGCTCCATGACAAAATGGGCCGAAAAGATTGCCGCGCGGGCTTCAATGATGTTGCGATCGGCCCGGGTCTGAAAGAAGATGGCATCGAGTAACTCCGCCGAGGTGGTCAAACCTTGATCAAAGGCCAGGCGGGTGATGCGCAGGTTCTCTTCGGCCTGCCGGCTGTTGGTCCGGGCGACCTGTAGGTTGTTGAACGCCAGCTTGAAATCGCGCCGTGAGTTGTCGAGTGCGGTGAGCAGTTCATGTTCCCGTTCCTGATAGCGGTAACGGGCACGATTGGCCGCCAGTCGTGCTTTCTGGATGGCGGCATCATCTTTAAAGCCATCAAACAGATTGATCGACAGTCTCAGTTGCGCACTGAGCTGTTCATTTCGTTCATCTCCTTCATCCAGCCATAATTCATCCTCACCGCGTGAGTAGTCGGCGACCACATCGGCCCTGGGTAAAAAGGTGTCGCGTGCCGCTTTGCGCTCCAGCTGCATGGCGTCGATCAGCGTTTGCAATGATTGTAATTCACGATTGTTGTCCTGTAGTTGTTGGTGCAGAGTCGCTATGTCGGCGGTTTGTGGCAGCACTTCAAAGGCTTGCAGATTCAGCGTTGCCTGTTGCACATCGGCCAGGGTTTGGCGCTGCAGGTTGGCCAGTTGTTGATGGATGATGGTCTCGGCGCGGTTGACATCGAGGCGGGCATTCTCCAGTTCCACCTCGATTTTCAACACCTCGTTTCGGGTCAGCAGGCCGACGGTATATTTGGCTTGGGCGTTATGCCGTTCCTGTTTATAGAGCTGTACGGCCCGCTGGGCAACCTGTAGCGTCTGCTGTTGCTGATGCAGATTGAGGCAGGTTTGAGCCACCTGTTGCTGGATCGTCTGTTGAATCTGTTGTAATTGCAGTTCGGCAACGCGTTGCTGTTGTTTTTGGCTGAGCAGACGGTAGTAATCGCCGAAGCCGTTGAACAGATTCCAGTTCAATTGCACACCGCGATTGTGGCTCTGACGTGGCTCAAGCAGCGTTTCGTCGCGCCGCTGGTTGGCTTGATAGTACAATCCTACGCGGGGCATGAATTCGCCACGTTGGCTACGCAATTGTTGCTGCTGCTCGGCTAGTGCCGCCTGATAATCACGTACCAGATAACGCTGTGATGCGGCACTCTGTTGCAGCTCAGTCACGGTCCAGGCTCCGGCCATAGTGGGGGCCAAAAACAGGAGGCAGAGGCCGATGGTTAAAATATTATTCCGCATCTTATTATTTCGCATCTTCAGGCCTTTCACGATGGATAAAGAACGCCAGCAGTGCCGGGATAACAAACAGGGTAAACAGCGTTGACACCAATAGGCCGCCGAGAAGTACGCTGCCGATGCCGCGATACAGTTCGCTACCGGCACCAGTGGATAACACCAGTGGTAGCAGGCCAAACAGACTAGTGGTGGTACTCATAAAGATCGGCCTGATCCGGGTGCGCACCGATTCACGGATGGCCGGAATCCCCTGCAAACCCTCGAATCGGACATTATTCAGCGATTGATGGACGATGAGGATGGCGTTGTTGACCACCGTACCGATGAGAATAATAAAGCCGAGCATGGTCAGAATATCAAAACCTTGCGGAGCGACCAGTTGATTGACCGTCGCCAGGCCGATAAAGCCGCCTGCCGCCGCCAGCGGCACGCTGAACATAATGATCAACGGATAGAAGAAGTTTTCAAACAACACTGCCATCAACAGGTAGGTGATCACCAGCGCCAGCAGCAGGTTCCATTGCAGGGCCAGGCGGGTTTCCACCAGCTTGTCGGCGTTGCCGCCGATAAAGATTTTCACATCGCCCAAGCTACCGTCGCTGGTCAGTTGTGCCACCAGAGCTTCGATGGTTTCGGTGGCCTGTTGCAGCGGCATCTGTTTGGGTGGTGTCACCTGCAGGGTGATGTTCCTCCGTCGCTCGTAGTGATCGACCTGGGTCATCCCCTGGGCGTAGTCGGCCCGGGCGACATCACCGATACGGATCAAATCACCGTCACGGTTGACGATGGTGCTGTTGAGGATATCCTCCGGGCTGCGGATCTCGGCATCGCTGGCTTTGAGAACCAGGTCAATTTTACGGGCACCATCCGGCATATAGTCGTCGATCTGACGACCGTCCATCAGAATATCGACATATTGGCCTAGGGAGGATTCGTTCAGACCGTTGGCCACCAGCTTTCGTTTGTCGGCGACAATGCTTACCTCGGGGTAACTGATCTCAAGGGATGGAATGGGCCGGATCTGTGCGGAGACAATGGCTTGACTGATGCCGCCATACAGGGTGCGACCGGCGTTGACCAAGGTATTCAGGTCGGTGCCGGTAATGTTGACCTCAACGGCGCGGCCCTCTCCGATATTGCTCTCAAAAATCCCTGCCTGCAAGCTGACGCCGATCATGTCGGGAATGCTGTTCATGATGCGGTTCATCAGTGGCATCATCTTTTTCGCCTCGGTTTCGTGGCTGCTCAAGGCGCCCATGATATTGAGATCCGGGGTGGCGACAAAGAACATATCCTTGATCCGGGGAATGCCGTCTTTACCATCCTCTTTGAGATAAGGTTCGGCCTGCTGGTAGACAAACTGGCCGATCTCCTCCCGTTTTTCCACCGACAGTCCCGGTGGTGGAATGAGAATGTTCATGATCAGGTTGCGATTGCCCTGGGGCAGGTATTCCGATTTTGGTAACAATACCCAAGTGATCAGCACGGCCGCAGCCGTGAACAGGGTGATACTGATGAGGCGGCTGGCCAATGAGCGCAGGGAGAGATCAGACTGGCGCATCAGGCTGTTGACCAGACGCTGACCGCTACGGCCGATTACATCATCTTTCTGCTTGGCCAGGGGGCGACGGGCGTAGACCAGGTTGGCCAGGCAGGGGATCACCACCAGTGACACCACCATACTCAACAGGATGGCAAAGGTGATGGCGATGGCGATGTCGCGGAACAGCTGACCCGCCTCCTGTTCGATAAAAATGACCGGCAGGAACACCGCCACCGTCGTCGCCGTTGACGCCAATACCGCACCAAACACCTCCTGGGCACCGTCGAAGGACGCATTGAAGGCTTTTTTGCCCATCTGGCGGTGCCGGTCGATATTTTCCAGTACGACGATGGCGTTGTCCACCAGCATACCGATGGCAAACGAGATTCCCGCCAAGCTGACAACGTTGATGTTGCGGTCAAACACCCACAGCGAGATAAAGGTGCCGACCACCGAAATGGGGATGGCAATAGCGGTAATCGCCGTGGCCGATACGCTGCGCAGAAACAGCAACAGTACCATCACCGCCAGCAGACCACCGATCACGGCATTTTGTTTAACGATGTCGATGGCGGTGTTGATATAGGGTGTCTGGTCGTAGACCCAGTCAAAATAGAGGCCATTTTGGGCTAATAGGTTACTGTTCAAATCGTCGATAACGGCGTGGGTTTTTTCCACCAGCTCGATGACATTAGCCCCTTGCTCTTTGCGCACGCCGACGACGATACACGGCTGGCCATTGGACTGGACAGCGAAGGTCTTTTTCGCATAACCCAACTGGGTGGTGGCGACATCGCTTAAGTAGACGCGCTTCAGACCATCGTCCTCCAGTATCACTTCGAGGGGATCTGTTGTGCTCTGAAACCGGCTGACGGTGCGGATGCGATAGTCTTTTTTGCCGATGCCGAGGTTGCCCGCCGAGGTGTTGTGGTTGGCCTGCTGAACCGAACTGACCACCTGGCCGATGGTGATATTGTGCCGTGCCATTTTCTGGCGATCGATCACCACCTGGAGTTGATCTTCGGTGCCGCCGCCGACAAACAGTGAGCCGACCCCTTCGATCCGTTCCAGGCGCTGTTCCACCTCGTTGTCGTAAAAGGTGCGGTAGTGGTCGATGTTGTTGCCATCAGAACTAACATCGGCGGTGGTTTTCAGCAGTAACCAGATAACCGGTGAACTGTTGGCGCCGGCGGCTTCCATGATCGGCTTGTCGACATTCTCGGGGTAGTCGCCAACCTCATCCAGTTTGTTGGCCACGCGCAGCAGCGCCTGGTCGATATCGACGCTAACCTTGAACACCAGACTGATGGTGCCGTAGTCATTATAGCTGGAGCTTTCCATACTGATCAGGTTCTGCAGCCCTTTGAGGGCATCCTCCTGATCTTCAATGATCTCCTGCTCAATATCGTAGGGGGTGGCACCGGGCCAGGTGGTGGTGATGGTGATCTCCGGCAACTCCACATCCGGTGTCAGCTGTACCGGTAATTTGGTCAGGCCGATGATGCCGAACAGCACCAC
>JAGGYC010000027.1 GCA_021162745.1 Desulfuromonas sp.
CCACCAACATAGCCCCCACTCTGCCCCTCAGGGCCAGTGGAAAATTGCCGGGCCAACTCTTCGAACAACTCACCATCGTCCAGTCGCTGCATCACTTCCTGTGCGGTAGAGCGTTCCTTGAGGGTAATACGCCGTAAATGGTAAAGCTGTGGATCATCCTGCCATGGTTTAACGGGTAACTGCCAACCGAGATCAACCAGCTTACGCTCCAGATCAAATCCGGGCAGCCCAAGATGCTGTGCCATAACCAATGCCATACTGGCCAAATTATAATTGCCCAGGCGATAAAAGACTTCCCCAAGATAATAATAGCCATAGGAGAATCCCGGATTGAGTTCCAAGACACGACTGAACTCGCTTTGCGCCCGCTGCAACCTCCCTGTAGCCAGGCAAAACACCCCCAGTTCCATATGAAGAAAATCCTCCTCAGGGGCATTTTCGAGCACCAGATCCATTTCACGGATCGCCTGATCGACAAAACCAAGATCGTATAGCACCCGTGACAGATCACGGTGAATATTGGGGTTATCGGCCCCGGTTTCAAGCGCCCGCCGATAGGAGTGAACCGCCCAGAATGGATGACCGGCCTGGAGATGACGCTCGGCCAACTGCAGATGAACATCGCTCACCGTGATCGCATCCTCAGCAACGGCGGTTACGGTGGTTATGGCAATCAACAGTAAAACACTCAGGAACATAAGGGATAATATACGATGGATCAAGGTGAGTCCTCCTGCGCCAAACGCCGTAACACCATCTTCATATCCTCCCACACATCGCGTTTACCGGCAGGATTACGCAACAGATAGGCGGGATGAAACGTCGGCATCAGCGGAATATTCTGATAATCAGCCCAGTTGCCACGCAATTGACTGATAGAGGTTTGCTGCTGGAGCAACGTCTGGGCTGCAAATTTGCCCAGTGCGACAATCACCTGTGGTTTAATGCTCGCCAGTTGGCGCTGTAAAAACGGTTCGCAGGCACAAATTTCATCGTTATTCGGGTTACGGTTTTGCGGTGGTCGACATTTAATCACATTACAGATATAGACCTGATCACGTTCAAGTCCCATGGCAAACAGTATTCGGTCCAGCAATTGCCCCGCTTCACCGACAAAGGGGATACCACTTTCATCCTCCTGACGACCCGGGCCTTCGCCGACAAATACCAGTTGCGCATGGGAATTACCACTACCAAATACCAGATTTTTACGCCGTTTAGCCAATTTACAGCGTTGGCAGTCACCGAGCTCAATACGAATTTCGTCGAGGGTTTCGGTACGACAATCACAGCGTTGCAGATTGCTCTCACTCATCCCCTGCGAACACAGGGGCAACGACTCTGTCCCAGCCAAGGGATAGACCTCATCGACACCGAGACTTTTTAATTCCGTCAACACGGCCCGAGTCTGGGCTAACATCTCATACATCGTCTGTTCGAAACGTTCCGGCATACAGCTTTACATCCCTTTCAGCTCGGATTATTCTTATAGTATCCTGTTTCAGCGCCATAACCGCGCACACTCTAGACAAAGGTGATCCCATGCCCTCTGTCATCAACCGCAGCACCGCCATCGCCACACTCAGCTGTTTACTGTTCTGCGCTATCCCCGACAGCGCCTGGGCCTGGGGTTTCGGCGTCCATCTGCAACTGGGCAACCAGCTACTCGCCGATCTCAGCCAGTTACCAGCGGCACTGCAGCAACTGTTAAGCCGTTATCCGGTCGATTTTCTTTATGGCTGTATCAGTGCCGATATCACCATCGGCAAAAAATACACTCACTATCTCAAACATTGCCACAGCTGGAACATGGGCCATAAAATTCTCAAGGCGGCAAGCAACGACGCCCAACGCGCCTTTGCTTACGGCTATTTGGCCCACTTGGCAGCGGACACCGTTGCCCACGGTTATATGGTGCCATTTAAAATGATCCGCAGCTACAACACCGTGCTTCTCAAACATGCCTACTGGGAATTACGTTTCGAATCGCAGGTTCCTGAAGAAACCTGGCAAGAAGCACGACTGCTGGCTCAACAGGATTTTTCTGAACACGATCAGCTGTTACGCCGGGTACTGGTGAACACCCTGTTCTCCTTTGGCACCAACAAGCGGCTGTTCAATTCCATGCTGCTGATCAGCCGTATTAAACGCTGGCAAAAACTGCTGCACACCATGGATCGGAAATCGAGCTGGGTGGTCGCAGACAGCGAACGTCAGGATTATCTGCAATTAGCCGAACAGGCAATATTCAGTGTTCTTAGCGATCCGCACAGTCCATATTTTAATGCGGATCCCACCGGCGAACGCGCCATCTATATCGCCCAACAGCTACGGAGTAACCTCAATGCGTTATGGCTGGATGGAAAATTGCCCCAGGAACAAAGCCAACAGTTGATCGACGAACTCAGAGGTCAATTCCGTGACGCCATCACCGAACCAAAACGACTGCTCCACCTGCTGGCCGACCAGCCATGAAAAATCATTCAGCTAAGTTCAACCCCGTAAAAACTGGATCAAGTTCAAGATCAAGTTCGCGGGACTCGCCCCGCAGGCGACGTACCTTTTTGCCAAGCCCCAAAAAGTACGCAAAAATGGCTTTTACAACCAAAGCAACCAACCACAGAGTTAACTGGTTCAGTGTACGGATTGCGTAACTGACCGAACTGCAAAGCAGGCCTGATCTATTACGGCCCACCCGTTTTTATCAGATGGTATTTCATCATGAACATACAAAGAGCGGTTTTAACCGCAACTAGCAGTAAACCATGTGTTTACTCTGACGTTTAAACATGATTACTAATCTTCTTCCTGCGGTCGATGCGCCAATAGTTCCACAACCCGATCCAGCAACTGATGGGCCACTTCATCCTTACTCAACTGCGGCAACTCCTCAATCTGACCATCGGCGTGCAACAATTTAACAATGTTGGTATCGCAATCGAATCCGGCACCACACTGAGTGATATCGTTGGCGACGATCAGATCAAGATTTTTCCGTTTGAGTTTCTCACCGGCATGCTTGAGCAAATCCTGTGTTTCAGCGGCAAAACCAACCAGTATCCGCCCCTGCTTATTCTGACCGAGTTCGGCTAGAATATCGGGGTTTTTCTCCAGCTTCAGCGTCATATCATCGTCGCTCTTTTTTATTTTTTCCGTCGCTGTAGCAGCCGGACGATAGTCGGCAACCGCCGCTGATTTGACCACCGCCGTCACCTTTGGCAGGGCTTGCATAACGGCATCACGCATCTGGGCTGCACTGACCACCGGCAGCAGCGTTACCCCCACCGGTGGCAGCAAAAAGGTCGGCCCGGACACCAGGATCACCTCGGCACCGCGCTGACGAGCCGCACGGGCAACGGCATAGCCCATCTTGCCCGACGAATAGTTACTGATGTAACGTACCGGGTCAAGCTCTTCACGGGTCGGCCCGGCGGTCACCAGCAAGCTCTGACCGGCAAGATCCTGCGGTGCCAATAAATTCTGCGCTGATGTGAAAATGGCTTGGGGTTCGGGCAGCTTGCCCTGTCCTTCATAACCACAGGCCAATGCACCGTGGTCGGGATCGATAAAATGATACCCCAGTTCACGCAAGCTCGCTTCATTACGCTGGTAGATAGGATTTTCGTACATATGCACATTCATCGCCGGAGCAAACAAGACCGGGGCACGAGTCGCCATCAGCGTCGTACTGAGAAGATCGTCGGCAATGCCTGCTGCCACCTTGCCAATGATGTTCGCCGTCGCAGGTGCAATGACAAACAGATCGGCACGATCAGCCAATGAGATATGGCCGATCTCTTTTTCCTGATAAAGGTCGAATAGTTCCCTATGAACTGGATTACCGGACAAGGTTTGGAAGGTCAACGGCGTGACAAATTCTTGGGCGCTGCGGGTCATTACCACCGAGACATCCGCCCCTGCTTTGACAAATAGTCGCAACAGCTCCACAGCCTTGTACACTGCGATGCCGCCACATACGCCGAGAACCACTTTTTTATCTTTAAACATTGTTCCTCACTTGTTCAAGCCGTGTAGTTAATAGTCGCCATTGACAAAGGGATTAACACTCTTCTCGCGGCCAATCGTTGACTCTGGACCATGACCGGGATGCACCACGGTGGCATAGGGCAGCACCATCAACTGGGTTCGAACATGATTGAGCAACTGCTTGAGATCGCCACCGGGTAGATCCGTGCGCCCGATGGAACCGGCAAACAGGGTGTCTCCGGAAAACAGATGTCCTTCACCATACAAGCAGATACCGCCGGGGGAATGACCGGGGGTATGGATCACTTCAAAGCTGAGATCTCCAACCTCGATCAGATCACCGTTTTCAAGAAAACGCTTTGGCGCGGGAGATTCAACAGCCGGCAGCCCGTAACTCCCGGCATGCGTAGCGGCCACTTTAAGCAGGGGCAGATCATCGCGATGCATACACAGTTCAACACCAGTGGCTTCGATCACCAGACTATTGGCCCCAACATGATCAAAGTGGCCATGGGTATTCACCACCATCTGCACCTGGAAGCCTAACTTATCCGCAACCTCAAGAATCCGTTCACCTTCATCACCGGGATCGATAATCATCGCCTTTTTAGTCCGCGGGCACGCCACCAGATAACAATTCACCTGCAGAGGCCCAACGGCCAGAGTCTCTACCAACATAACGATCTATTCCTCTCCAGAACCAAACAGGTCCATATTGAGACCAGCCAGTTGTTCACCGAGGCTGACACTGAGTGTTTTGTCTTTACGCTCCGTCCGAGCAGGACGTTTTTTTTCGCCACCAGGCGTCACAGCGGGGGCCATCGGTTCGGCAGCCTCCACTGAGCCTTCGGCGTCCGACGCTGCCGTTTCACCAATAAAAAAGTAGCGATCATAGAGCCGGTGATAACCGGTCCAATGGCTGTCATTATGCCGCTCTTTTTCGATATGAGCCTGCACCCCATTGATTTTGGAATCCATATCATCGAGAAAATTGAGAATCACCGCCTCAAGTGTTTTCGGCCGTTTGGGAGAACCGTAATCGTACTGACCGTGATGAGAGAGGAGTAGATGTTTGATCAGCGTCGCTTTAACGCGGGGGAACTCACCCAGTGTACGAATTTTTTCCTCAATCATCTCAACACCAATCACGATATGGCCCAGCAGCTTCCCTTCATCACTGTAGTCAAAACTACGGGCATAGCTCAACTCGGCAACCTTGCCGATATCGTGCAACAACGCACCACAGATAAGCAAATCGCGATCGACGGTCGGATAACGACGACAGACATCTACGGCCAGATTTGCCACCGCCAGTGAATGTTCGAGTAGACCACCCAGGTAGACATGGTGCATCGCTTTCGCTGCCGGAGCCTTACTGTACAGTGCTGAGAATTCAGGATCACCATAAAAGGATTCCATCAACGCCCGATAATGAGGATCGCTCATCTCGGCCACCAGCGCCCAGGCCTCATCCAGCATCTGTGCAGGATCAGAGGCCGACACCGGCAGGAAATCCCCTAACGCTATCGAACTCTCCGGTACGGCAACCAGATCCTGAATAATCAGCTGCATCTTTCCCATATAGACGCTGGCTTTGGCACGCACGCGGATAAAATCATCTTTATTGAACAGCCGCGAAAACTCATCGACCCGGTCCCATATCCGCCCTTCCACCTCACCACTACGATCCATCAGCTTAAGGGTCATATAAGGCTTGCCGTTTTTGGCCATGGCCATAATTTTATCGCGCACCAGAAACGGACTATCGATCTGATCGCGTTCTTTCAAGTCTTCTATAAATACCTTGGTCAAAATCAATTTCTCCTGCTTGGTCGTTTATTCCTGAACCATATGTAAATCCGTAAGGGCTTGTGCCACTCATGGAAAGGGTATCTGTCGCCCGGATGGCGACAGTTAAGCCCCAAGGATAGGTTTATGCGGCCCTTGGAACGGGTGGCACAAGCCCTTTTGCTGAATAGTTAAACCATATTTATTCCTGACCATGAATGGTCAGGGCAATTTGCATCCCATCCAGCGCTGCACTCATAATACCGCCCGCATAACCAGCCCCTTCTCCGGCGGGATAAAGGCCCGGACAATTGACCGATTGGCCATGACCATCGCGAACGATGCGCAACGGTGCGGACGTGCGTGTTTCAACACCGATTAATGTTGCTTCAGTGGTGATAAAACCACGCATTTTTCGTTCGAAATGGGGCAGTGCTTGTTTCAACCCGTCACTGACAAAGTCGGGCAGTGTTTGTGTCAACTCGGCGCTGCGCACTCCGGGACGGCAGCTGGACACTAGTTGCCCTCCCTTCTTCCGGCCTAAAAAGGCCATCAGATTCTGTGCCGGCGGTCGATAATCGCCACCGCCAGCCAGAAACGCCTGACGCTCCCAGTGCTGCTGAAAACGCACCCCCGCCAACGGCGTATCATCGGCAAAATCTTCGGGACGTACCGAAACCACCAAGGCACTATTGGACAGGGAACCAGCGCGACAATAGTCACTCATGCCATTGACGACGACCATCTCAGACTCGCTGGAGCTCTGTACCACCTGGCCACCGGGACACATACAAAAAGAATAGATTCCACGGCCGCTCTGACGATCATTGAAGGTCAAGGCGTAATCTGCCGTCGGCAGCCTGGGATGGTTCGAGTGGCCAAACTGAATCCGGTTGATCAACGCTGCCGGGTGTTCAATGCGCACACCAATGGCAAACGGTTTCGCCTCCAGCCGCACCCCCTGCTCATCAAGCATGGCATAAGTATCGCGAGCACTGTGGCCGACCGCCAGCACCAGAGCAGCACAAGGCAGTTCGTCACGATCATTAATCCGTGCCGTCGTCAGAACCCCGTTTTGACGATCCAGACCGGTCAGACAACTCTCATAACGCAACTCGACACCCAACTGTTGCAACTCACGACGAAAACGAATCAACACCTGACGCAAACGATCGGTACCGATATGCGGCTTAGCCTGAACAAGAATCTGTTCAGGGGCACCAAAATCGACCAGCGTTTGCAGTATCCGCCGTGTCAACGGATGCTTGATACGCGTGGTCAGCTTACCGTCGGAAAAAGTTCCTGCGCCCCCTTCACCAAACTGGACATTACTATTGTGCTGTAATGCACCGCCGTTCCAGAAGCTCTCAACATCGACAACTCGCTGTTCCACCGGCTTGCCGCGTTCGACCAAGCACACCTGATGCCCGGCCTGGGCCAGAGTCAGCGCCGCAAACAGTCCTGCGGGGCCCATACCGACCACCACCACGGTCTTGGGTTGTGTCGTCCGTTGTATTTCAATCGCAGCAGGAGCATCCACAACGCATATCAGCCGAGGATCGTTTTCACACCGCAACAGCACACTGGCGTCATCCGTTAAAAACTCGACGGTATAGACCCGTAACACCCGGCCTTTACGACGAGCATCAATCCCCTGCCGCACCACATGCAACCCCTGAATTTGCTCAACAGCGATTTGCAGATACTCGGCAACCCTGCTCGCCAACAGTGTTTCCTCTTCATCGACATTCAGTGCAACTTCGCGCAACCGAAAGCAACGTATTTCTTTATTCACTAACATTATCCCCGGCAACAGCCACTGTACTCTCTACCGGAAAATCAATATGGAACGAAGTCCCCTCTCCGGGTTCGCTGGAAACGCGAATGCTGCCATTATAGTTTTTAACAATCCGTAACACCACGGACAGGCCAAAACCGGTACCCTTACTCTTGGTGGTGAAGAACGGATCAAAGACCCGCGATAGATGTTCCTGGGCTATTCCGATCCCACTATCATGGACTTCGATAAAAATCCGGCCATCGTGAAATTCCATATCCACCGTAAGCAACCCGCCATCGGGCATGGCCTGCAAGGCATTAACAAACAGGTTGGTGAAAATCTGCTTCATTTCATCACAATCGGCAACCAGTGGCGGCACCGGATGTAAGTACATATCCAATACAACTGATTGTTGGCGCATTTGCTCACTGAACAGGTCAGCGGCGTGATGGATCACATCGGCCAGAGCAACCTGACTGACCTCAAGCTGATGCTGTTCCGATGCGGCGAGCAGCTTGAGCAAAATGGCATCGATGCGGTCGATCTCCTTTAAGATTTTGTCCGGGTAGTCGGCAAACTCGCTGCTTTCATCGATATCTGCTGACAACAGTTGGGCAAACAAACCGATGGAATTTAAAGGATTGCGAATCTCGTGAGCCATCCCCGCTGACAGATGGCCAACCGTTGCCAGTTTTTCGGCCTGAACAATTTCGTTATGCGCACCCTCCAACTCCTGTGTTTTTTCAGCAACGCGTAATTCCAGATCGCGGTTCCAGGCCTGAATCTCTTGTTGCAGTTGAGCACGCTCCTGCTCAAGACTGCGATTGATCAACTCAATACGGCGAAACTTGAGAACCGTTTCAATCCGTTCGAGAAGATCATGATTATTAAACGGCTTGAGCACGTAGTCGGAAGCACCGGCTTTCATCACCTCGACGGCGACGGTTTCACTCCCCTTGCCGGTAAACATAATGACATAGCTGTCGGGATGACTCTGACGGATCTGGCGCAGCACACTCATGCCATCCATGGTCGGCATCATGTAATCCAGCAACACCAGCGACGGACGCTTCTGCTCAACCAACTGCAGCGCCTCCATGCCAGACTCAGCCGTCAACACATCGTAACCGTGACTGTGCAAAATCATCTGACACAGATCAAGGATTGCACGTTCATCATCGACAACCAGAATTCGTTCAGCCATCTCCCACCCTAAACCGGCCCGACCGCAGGCCTCTAAACCATCAGCCGTGACACATAAATGACCACAGTTGGATAATCAATATTGATCAAAATATATCCGTATATCATACCTTGTCTTCAGTAAATTTTACAAGCGCAGATGGCACAACAACGTCCGCTGTATCGTTAATCAACATCGCTTAAATCCGTTTTGCATAAAATCACCGGCTAAAGATGAAAATATCCGCCCGACAATCAACGCTACGAAGCACAAATAATAAAAGGCGACAGAATCGTCGCCTTTTATTATTAAATACTATTAGCAGAGCACCGCACGATAGTGCGCTAGCTTTTATTGACAGTCATTACCGGAATCGGTGATTTACGAACCACCTTCTCGGCAGTACTGCCAAACAACATATGATCCAGCCCTGAGCGACCATGGGTTCCCATAACAATCAGATCGGCATTGAACGTTTCAGCCTGCTTGATAATCTCATCATAGGCCAGACCCGGGACAACCAGAGTCTCATAATTATCATCATCTTTCAGCCGTTCGCGGCAGAAGCTTTCCATCATCTTGCTTGCCCCATCTTCAATCTCTTTTTCCAAAACATCGAATGAGATGTGAGGAACGTAGAAACCACGCAGGTCAACAGGTTCGCAAATAACATGAACCAACAATAGCTTTGCCCCACATTTCTTACTCAAGCTGTAGGCGTACTCAAAAGCCTCAACAGAGCAGTCCGAAAAATCCGTGGCTAATAAAATCGTCTTGAACTCTTTCATACCCCACCTCCCTCTCGCAGCATTACGGCAACGGTAATGCTTGTGTAATCGACAACTTCTCCAGAACCAACTTCAACTCGTTAAGACGAACCGGCTTATGGACAAAATCGCAGGCGCCAAGATTGACCGCCTCAAGATACGTCTCCACCTCGCCATGTGCGGTCACCATCACCACGTGGGTCTGTGGATATGTGGAATGGATCTCTTGCAACAACGACAGACCATCCATGCCGGGCATCTTGATATCGCTAAGAACAATATTTACATGCGATGATTGCAAATAATCCAAGGCTTTATAACCATCGGCAACGCATTCGACATCGTACCCCGCCTGGTCAAGCAGCTTACCAAGACAAACACGACTGTTTTCTTCATCGTCTACAATCAAAATTTTATATTTTGCAAAGTCCACGCATCAATCTCCGTTAAACGAATTCTCTTACAAAAAGACTAGCACGGGCACTTGCGCTGTCAAGAGCTACAATAAAAGGATTTTGACGTGTAATTACGGCAGGTTGGAAGTGGCAGACATGTTTAAGCATCAACATTAAAGAGAATGTGAAGAGATTCCCAGTGCTCTGTTAATGCTAAAGATTCGAGTGTATGACACAGCATCGTGCCGTTAACGCAAGGCGCAAAACCGTGGGAGTGGCTGTTCTACTTCAAGGTTTTGCAACGCGGTGGTAACGGTGCGAGGCGAAGTCAGACCCGAAGATTTAGTGTTGATAGAGCACTAATTCATCCAAAGACGTAACAGTTTATCAATCAGTAATTGAAATGGTTGACGGGCCTGAGCGGCACACTCCAGCACCTCGGCATGACTCAGTGCCTGGGGCGAGCGCCCAGCGGCATAATTGGTGATCAACGACAGCCCGGCAACGTCGAGACCGAGATAGCGTGCCATAATTGCCTCAGGCACTGTGGACATGGATGCCACATCAGCACCGAGACGCTGCAACACACGAATTTCAGCAGCCGTTTCGTAACTGGGTCCAACCAGCGCCGCCAAAACACCCTTGTGCAGACGGATCCCCTCTGCACGAGCAAAATCGAGCAGCGCTGGAAAAAATCTCTGCTCATAGAGTTGGCACAAATCGATAAACGGACTCGGCTGAATACCACGTAACGGGTTATCCCCCTGCAAGTTAAGGTGATCCTCAATCAGCATGAAATCCCCCGGCGCAAAACCATCAGCGATGCCACCAACGGCATTGCTCAACAACACACGCTGACAGCCCATGGCATGAGCCAGACGAACCGGCAACGCAGCCTGCCAGGCACTCAACCCCTGATACAGGTGTAACCGACCCTGAAAAACCAACAGCCGTCGCCCCTCGAAGGTAACAACCAGCAACTGGCCACGCTGCCCTTCGATAAGTTGTCCCAATGCCGAAAAATCGGCGTAAGGCAGAGAACATTCAACCGGAAAGCGTTCGGCCCAGTCGTCAAGACCTGAACCGAGGATAATCGCCGTATCGCAGTTTTTACAGCCGTTCAGAGCCTCAAGCAGCGATTGCAACTCTGGCTCATCATTGGCAAGACGCTGAATCACTTACCATCCTCCAACAGCTGTAAATATTCTCGCGCCCTGGTTCCCCGTGCGGTCCGGTCTTCCCGATTGGCGACTTCACGAAACATTTCGGCCGCCAGTGCAGTCTGGCCCAAGTGCATATACGATTCACCAAGCATCATTCTGGCGGCATTAAAACCTGGAGAAATCTGTAAAGCATCTTCCAGGCGCTTACTGGCCAGTTCGTACTTATTCATGGCCATGTAGGTTTTGGCCATCAGAAAAGACAGCTCGGAACTTCTTGGAGAATAATCCAGTGCCTCGTTGTAGGCCAGAATCGCCTTAAGATGTTCTCCATTGTAATGATGAGCGACACCGAGACCAGTCAACGCCCGGACCGGATGTGAGAAAACCAGATTTTGCGAAACCTTGCGGAACAATCGCGCCGCATCTTGCCACTGCTGCATATCGAGATACAATGCCGCCAGGTTGTGCTCAACCATGGGATCATCGGGACGCAGGGTCAGAGACTTTTTGTAGTGTTTCTCCGACAGGACATAAGCTTTTTTCTGGAAGTACACTTCTCCCAGTGATGCCTGAATCGCCGCATCTTTCGAATCCATTTTTTCAGCAGCCAGCAGTTCCTTTAACGCTGCCGTATAGTTTTTACCAGCCAGATAGGACTGGGCCATCTTATGGTGCGAAAGAGCGTTGTCCTTCGGTGCACCATTTGAGGCACAGCCCCCGATGAAAAGCATCAACACCAACATGGCCCAGATAAGCGGTCGAATCATCACCGTCACTCCTTCGTCAAAACGCATCAATCAATGCCTGAAAATTCTGTCAACAGTTGAAACTTGCGATAGCGTTCTTCAACCTCGGAGAACTCCAGACTGCGCATCCGCTCAAGACTGAAGGCTTCCACATTGAACGACGCCATCACGCTGCCAAAGATGATCGCCCGACGCATGGCGGCGTCAGAATGATCACGCACGCTGGCTAGATAACCCATAAATCCACCGGCAAACGTATCTCCGGCACCGGTTGGATCATAGACCGTCTCCAATGGATAGGCCGGCGCTGAAAAGACTCCATGCTCGGTGAACATGGTCGCTCCGTATTCACCTCGTTTAACCACCAGAGTTTTCGGCCCCATGGCCAGAACCTTACGGGCCGCTTTAACCATATTCGGTTCATCGGCCAACTGACGAACCTCCCCGTCATTAATCAGCAGGATATCCACATACTTGAGGGTATTGATTAAAGCATCGCGCTTGCCATCGATCCAAAAATTCATGGTGTCGCAGGCCACAACCTTGGGCCGCACCACCTGCTTGAGCACATCAAGCTGCAACTCAGGATCGATATTGGCGAGGAATACATATTCCGCCTGCAGATAAGACTCCGGCAATTGAGGGCAGAAGCTGGCAAACACATTGAGCTGGGTATCAAGGGTTTGCGCCTCATTGAGATCGTAGCCATAGGTACCACTCCAACGGAAGGTCTTACCCTCAGCCGTACTCAAGCCACTCAGGTCGATATTGCGTGATTTGAGAAAATCGACATGTTCCTGCGGAAAATCCTCGCCAACCACCGCCACCAGATCAACGTTGGTGTAAAAACTGGCCGAGGTTGAAAAATAGGTTCCTGAACCACCCAAAACCTCTTCAGCTTTGCCAAAAGGGGTTTCAACACTATCAAAAGCGACCGACCCCACAACCAGAATACTCATCATAAACTCCTAAAGATATTTGCCAATCAACAGATCCAGGCGCTCACGTGTTGCCGCCGGAATCTGGCTGCGATCGGTCATAATCGCATACTGCAAGGCCTGATCACAGCCACATTGACGCTCGGCATCAATCGCCTGTGCCGAAGCGGCAACGATCCTCTTGGCCATGGCCACATTCTGATGCACCACCTCGATAACGGCTTCAACAGAGACATCGTCGTGACCCTCATACCAACAGTCGTAATCGGTCGCCAACGCCACTGTGGCATAGCAGATTTCCGCCTCACGGGCCAAGCGTGCCTCAGGCAGATTGGTCATGCCGATCACATCGACGCCCCAACTGCGAAACACCTGAGATTCAGCGCGGGTGGAGAAATTGGGCCCTTCGATACAGACGTAGGTTCCGCCCTGATGAACCGTCGCCCCCACCTCGGTAGCGGCCTTGGCGACAACGGCAGTCAACTGACTACAAACCGGATCGGCAAACTGCACATGGCCAACAATGCCATCGCCAAAAAAAGTCGAAGCACGCTTGCCGGTGGTTCGATCAAAAAACTGGTCGGGGATCACAATATGACCGGGGACAATCTCCTCTTTCATACTGCCTACTGCCGAAACGGAGATGATCCGCTCAACACCCAGCATCTTCATGCCGTAGATATTCGCCCGGTAAGGGACTTCCGATGGCAACAGGCGATGACCACGCCCATGCCTGGGTAAAAACACCAGCTTGACATTACCCAGCATGCCGGTGATGTACGCATCCGACGGCTCACCGAACGGCGTCTGTAAACGCACCTCTTCGACTTGGGTTAATCCTTCCATCTCATACAGACCACTGCCACCAATGACACCTATGACCGTTTGCGCCATATAATTTCTCCTTAGATCGGTTCGTTACTCGATTGATTCTTTTCCAGCTTACCCTTGAGTTGACCACAGGCCGCAGAGATATCCTGCCCCTTACTGGCACGGCGGACCGCTACGACATCATGGTCAAGCAGGTAAGTCTGAAAGATTTCAATGGTTTTCTGATCGGGAGAGCGATAGCTGCTTCCTTCATGTTCGTTAAAGGGGATCAGATTCACCATGGCCTTGATACCATGCAACAGTTTAATCATGCGCTTGGCGTCGGCCAGAGAATCGTTCAAATCACGAATCAGAATATACTCAAAGGTGATTTTTCGATGGGAGGGCAGCGGATAGTTTCGACAAGCCGCCATCAGCTCCTTGAGCGGATAACGTTTGTTCACCGGCATCAACTTATCTCTCACCTCGTCGGTGGTGGCATTGAGGGACACCGCCAGATTAACGGTGATCCGCTTGCCAAGCTCAGCCATCTGCGGCACCAGACCACAGGTGGACAGCGTAACCTTACGTGTACCGTAGTCTAAACCAGCGGGAGCATAGAGAATTTTCAGCGCCCGCACCACATTATCAAGGTTGTGCAGCGGCTCGCCCATCCCCATCAACACAATATTGTTAATAGGACCTTCCTTGGCAACAGCACACACCTGATTAACGATCTCAGCCGCCGTCAGGTTGCGGGTGAAACCAAAGCTACCGGTCAGGCAAAAATCGCACTGCATGGCACAACCCACCTGGGTCGATATGCACAGGGTCGAGCGGTCATTATCCATGGGGATACGCACGGTCTCAACACTGGAACCATCCTCAAGACGAAACAGATACTTTCGCGTACCATCACTGCTGGTTTCAACAGCAACCGGTTGCCAATCGGAGATGAACACCTTGTCGCTGAGTTCAGCGCGCAACGCCTTAGACAGATCGGTCATCTGTTCCAGATCGGTCACACCCCGCTTGTAGATCCAGCGCAGCAGTTGTTCAGAGCGAAAGCGCTCTTTTCCCATACCTGACAAAAACTCCAACAATTCGTCAGGACTGAGGTTTTTCAGATCAATTTTGGTTTGTTGTTCAGTCATTCTCTTTTTGTTCCGTCTGGATTAGTGCCAAATCAGTGCAATAAAAAAGCCCTCCGGATTGTATCCGAAGGGCTCTTATTACTCAAGCAGCTTCACCGCCTGCAGCCAAACTTACAGCAGCTCCAGACCGGAGAAAAAGTAAGAGATCTCAAATGCTGCTGTTTCAGGAGCGTCGGAACCATGAGTGGCATTCTCGCCAATGTTGGAGCCGAACTCACGACGCAGAGTACCTTCTGCAGCGTCTGCAGGATTGGTTGCACCCATCAGATCACGCCACTTCAGAATCGCATTGTCCGCTTCAAGAACTATAACAACACAAGGGCCACTGCTCATGAATTCTGTCAGCTCACCAAAAAATGGACGCTCTTTATGAACATAGTAGAAACCTTCAGCTTCAACCTTGCTCATGTACAGTTTTTTCAGACCAACAATCTTGAAACCTTCAGCATAAATGCGAGCAATAATTTTACCGGCGCTGCCAGCAGCAAACGCGTCGGGCTTAATGATAGCAAATGTTCTTTCCATGGTGCAGTATCCTCCAGATTGTTAAAAGCTTAATTAATTTGAAAGCTGGCTTTTAACATCACTGCCGACAAAAGTCAAGATCAACCCCAGAAGGTCACCTGATTGCGTCCCATCTCCTTCGAACGCTCCAAAGCCTTATCAACCCGACCAATCAGGCTGTCCATGGTTTCGTTTTCTTCAATGGTCACGGCACCAATACTAACGGTCATGGCAATGGGCAGATCGAGACATGGCTCACGACGCACCATATCCAGCACCATATGAGCGACTTTCATGGTTGATTTACGGTTGGAGTACATCAGCAACACCATAAATTTATCCCCTTCGATTCGACCGAGGATATCGGCACGCCGTAATGAGGCACGCAGGCGGGTCACCAGCCATTGCAACACCTTGTCACCGGTAGAACGACCGTAGGCGTCATTCAACTGTCTGAAATAGTCAACGTCCAGAGCCAACATGGAGAACGGTGTCTTGTAGCGTTTGAAACGAAACCATTCACGATCCATGGCATCGAGGAAAGCTTGCTTGTTGGGGATTCCGGTCAGTGCATCGAGATGGGTCTGGCGACGCAGTTCGCTATTCAGCTCACGCATCTCCAACATCTCAGATGCGTCAGAAAACGTTTCGACAGCACCGGCAACATTGCCATAACTATCCAACACCGCACTAGTTTTAACCAAAACAGGCAGGCGGCAGCCATCCTTATGGGCGACAAAAACCAGCTTTTCCTGTGGGGTAGAGGTTTCGATGCACGACTTCAGCGGGCACTGATTTTCACACAGGGGCAAATTTTTAACATCGACATGATGAAGCGGACCATCGTTGCATAGACTACCCACCACCTCTTCAGCCTGGAAACCGGTAAGTTGCTCTGCGGCCATGTTCCAATAGAGAATACGTCGATCCGGATCGACAAAATACACCGCCTCAGACAAGCTGTCCAACATCTGTTTGTAATATGTTGAATCGATGGTCATCGTCTTCCTCTTTCAGCTAATAACAGTAAATTAAAGCAACGGACAAGTCATTAATGAATAGCATTAATTTGTTGGCTACAATTTCTTATAGCACAAAGCTGATGATCGCACCAGTGACATATCATCGTCCCTCAATAGCTGCCAACAACTGGCGCAATGCCGCTCCACGATGGCTGATGCTGTTTTTATCTTCCAGAGAAACCTCTGCCAGACTACAGCCAAAGGCCTCGACCCAGAACAACGGGTCATAGCCAAAACCACCGTCGCCTTGCGGCTCGGTCAATATCCGCCCCTCCAGACGACCTTCAAACAACCGGCAGTGGCCGTCAGGGGTACACAACGCCATGACACAGCAAAAAGCCGCCTGGCGCTGCTGTTCATCAATCTCAGCCAGCTCTTTGAGCAATAGCGCGTTGTTGTCGGCATCGGTGGCCAGCGCACCAGCGTAGCGTGCCGAATGGACGCCAGGGCGACCGTTGAGGGCAGCAACCTCCAGACCAGAATCGTCGGCCAGACAAGGTTTTCCGGTCTGTTCGACAATGGCCAGTGCTTTTTTGCGGGCATTTTCAGCAAAGGTCAGGCCATCTTCAACAGCAGGGACCAACTGAGGAAAAGCATCCATCCCTTCGACCTCAATACCGGCGTCAGCGAGTACACGCCGGATCTCTTTAAGCTTGCCCTGATTCTGGGTAGCAACAATCAGTTCCATCGACCCCTCCCCTATTTCTTGTCCGACTCCGCCAATGCCTGCAACTGCAACTGACGCAGATCATCACAGCCCTTAACCGCCAACGCCCGCATGGCATCGAGCTGCTCACCGCTGAAAGGCTCAGATTCGGCAGTACCCTGAATCTCGACAAATTGTCCCGAGCCGGTGATGACAAAATTCATATCCACTTCAGCCGTGGAGTCTTCAACATAGTTGAGATCGAGCAACGCCTGGCCGTCAACGATACCGACACTGATAGCCGCCAGAGTATCCTTGAGGGGGCTTTCAGTGAGCAGGCCATCGGCAACCAGTTTGTTGAGCGCCTCAGCCAGGGCAACATAGGCACCGGTAATGGATGCAGTGCGGGTACCACCGTCGGCTTGCAGCACATCACAATCAAGGCGGATGGTGCGCTCACCCAATTTTTCAAAATCGATCACCGCGCGTAATGAGCGACCGATCAGGCGCTGAATCTCATGGGTACGTCCTCCCACCTTGCCGCGTGACGACTCACGAACGTTACGGCTCTGGGTTGAACGCGGCAACATGGAATATTCAGCCGTCACCCAGCCACGCCCCTTACCACGCATAAACGAAGGGACACCTTCTTCCACCGTGGCATTACACAGCACAACGGTGTCGCCAAAAGAGATAAGAACCGATCCTTCGGCATAGCGGGTGAACTCGCGCTGCATAGTTACAGGTCGAAGTTGATCGACTAAACGTTGGTCATGACGAACAGGACTCATTATGTGCTCCTCGCGTCGCAAATGACGCAATAAAAAAGTAGTTTGGATTCATGGTCGCCCAGAGTGAACGACTCACATTTTATTTATCCGCTGAAAAGGCCTGTAATCCGGCAAACAGGGCTTCAGCCAGCCGTTGCTGGCCAGCGGCATCGGTCAACAGAGCCTGATCGTCGGAATTGGACAGGTAGCCCAGTTCGATCAGCACCGTCGGCAGGTTGCCCCGCACCAGCGGCATCAGCGGCGCCTGAGCCACCTCAACCACCTCAAACCCGGCATCGCGCAGGGCTGCGCTCAAATGCAGCGCCAGCATCATACTGCTGGCTTTTTCTGCCTCACTGTCACTGGCACTGGCGATAAATTCATTCTCCCCCGGTCGTACATAGAGATGAATGCCGTGGGGATCAGGGCTGAACGACGCCTGGGCATGCAACAGCAAAAAAGCATCAACGTTATCGTGGCGAGCACTTTGTAAATGCTGATCAAAACTGAGGTAGTAATCATCATCGCGACTGAGGTAAATCGGCACTCCGAGTTTCATCTTGATCTGTTTTTCCAATTGCTTGGCAACAGCCAACACCACGGTTTTTTCTTTTACACCGCCCATGCCGATCGCACCGGTCTCTTCGCCACCATGTCCGGGATCAATGGCCACGGCTCGCAGGGTTGGCTCACTGATTCCTTTCTTTTTTTGCAGCAAAAAGGCAAACAGTTTATCAAGCGGACCATCATCGCCCTCGACTACAGCCTTTTCCGGATTCAAATTACGGTAGAAGATCGGATAAGGCACCAATTCAGCCAGTTGATCGACAATAAAATCCTCGCTGATTCGCAGACGACCATCAATGAAGCGCGGACGATGCTTAAGCGGCAAAAAACGATCCCCGATCTGCAGATACTGCCCACCGGGGAAAAATGTCGCCTTACCCAAAGGAGTCCTGATGCGGTAACGGTGCTGAATCGGGCTCCAATAGCCACTTAATCCCAAAGCCGGAAGCACCTCGTCAATGGCCAGATAGGGGACACCTTCGTGGTGATAAACCTCGGAAAGCAACTGTGGCGAATGCCCCTGACGGGACAACTCAACCGCAGCCTGCGGCTCAGCAACACACAGCAAGGATAGAAGTACAAAAAACCAGACAGATCGCATGAAATACCGTCGTCAGTGTTCCCGCCCCAAGGCGGAAAATTTAGTCTCAATGCGCAACACAATCGTTTCCGCAGCAGTTATCGAAGATTGAAACAGACAATTCTATACAGGCTGAGTGATGCTGTCAATCGCCTCAACAGCCCATGAGGCCGACAATAGAAGTTTTACATTGTCGGACTGCCTCCCAACAAGCGTCGACCGCGCACCGGTTCATAATCAAGAGCTTTCAACAACCGTTTGACCAGGGTATTTTCCAGTTCCTTCTGCACGGCATGATTACCCGACATCGGTCGGATCTGACCACCGGCAATCATGCCGTGGCCACCGGCACTTCCCAGCCCCTCAACCATCTGGCGGATCAGCTGACCAGCAAAAAGATCCTCACGATCGGTGCGTAGCGACAACACCCCCTCTTTGTTGCAACAGCCCATCCCCAACACCACCGACACCCCGTCCATCCGCAACAGAGAGTCGGCCATCTCGGCCACAATATCGGGATGCTCCACTTCGTAGAGATTGAACACCAGCACATCGTGGAAGATTCGCGCCGATTCCAGAGCCTGATTGACATTGAGAAAATATTCCCTCGGCACCTTGGCATGGGCAATCTCAAACAGTATCCGGTTATTACTCAAGCTGAGTAACTGTTGATAGGCCTTGCGATCCGGCGGCGACCATTCGCGCCCCAGATCCTGGGTTTCCGAACGGATGGCGTAAAACATCGCCGTCGCCAACCGGGTACCCAGGTACACCTCCTGGGCCAGCATATATTCGTAGAGGATGGTAGTGCAGGCGCCATAACCGTCGCGCACATCTATCAACTGGCGGTCACAGGGTGTGGTACGCAGCGGATGGTGATCGATGATGATATCGACCCGACAGCAATCCGGCAGCGCGCTGTTGCCGGTTCCGGGCTGGCTGTCGACCATGCACACCACATCGAAGTGGTTCACGTCCACCTCTTCTATCGGCACCACATCGATCTCCAGCTTTTCCACCATGGTGCGATTTTCACGCCGCCCCACCACTCCACCACAGGCGATCACCGCCGTCTCCCCGGTCTTGACCAGAAACAAATGGCTCAAGGCATAGGCGGCCGCCAGAGCATCGGGATCGGGGTTGTCATGGGCCACGATGAGGATGTTGCGTTTACCGCGCACCTTTTCGATCATCAGCTCGCTGTATTCCAATGAGCGCTGTAGATCCATCAACTCTCCTCACATTTTGTTCGTGGCAGTGATGCTTTCACCGCTTCCGGCAACAGTTTCAGAGCCATGGTCACCGCTTCGGCAGCATCAACGGCCCTGTGCACGCCGTCTATCTGCTGCCAGCGACCCAGCGCCACCACCGGGCGGCCGATTTTCAGGGCAATGGCCAACTCCGACAAGGTGCCGTATTCCCCCTCAACGGCGATCACCACCTGAGCGGCCTGTACCACAACGACATTACGTGCATGGCCCAAACCGGTCGGGATCGCGTAGCTGATCCACTCATTGGCCGCCGCCGCATCAGCGCCCGGCAGCAGACCGATCACCTCGCCACCGGCCTGTCGACAACCTTTGGCCGCGGCCTCCATCACCCCACCGAGGCCGCCACACACCAAGGTTACACCGGCCCCGGCCAGCAGTTGTCCCACCTGCCGCGCCGCTTCATATCCCCGGACATCGACCCGACCCGCGCCGATCACGGCAATCATCGCATGCTGCATAGAAAAATCCCCTTCAAAACTCCAGCGGACTGCGCCCTCAGCCCGGTCTGTTCAACACATGGGCTGTAAAAGGACTCTAACGCGGCCCTTATCCACCTTGCCGTTACGCACAACGATTTGACCGTAACCCTAATCAACATCCTTATGATTAATACGCTGTGAGTATACCAATAAGCAGAGAGAACCTAAAGGCTCCAGGTCGCCAACAGCCCTTCTTTTCATATACGTGCTGTTGCGGCAGGGCTGATAAAGCGATCCAGTCGCTTGCAGTTAAAAGAGCTTGGTGACATATTATGAAAAAGGCTTGGTGGTCAGAAAGGAAATTGACAAGTCA
>JAGGYC010000121.1 GCA_021162745.1 Desulfuromonas sp.
ATACGAGGCAAACCCGAATAACGGCCGTTCAAGCAAAGTTTTTCGCTCATTCGGTTTCCAATCTGACAAGATGACAGTGGGGTCGATGGCGGCTTCATCTTCAATGACGTCTGACGCTGTGCTGTGCTTGATTGTTAGACGGCGAGTGACTTGCATCGCAAGGGCTAGGCGACTAGCTCCCTCAATGGCCTTGTCAGCTGATAGCTCGGCAAGCTCGGGTCTGTCGTTTCTTGGTTGCAGCTTGATGCGCACATTTGTCGCCACTTGATCGCGATGAGTTCGGATGCGTTTATGGTTTTTCCAGTCCGCGCAAAGCTCAATGAGGTCCTGTGGACGCCGTGCGAATTCCTGAGCGTTCCGTTTTTGTAAGTCGCTCAATAGCAACGCAGGTTCCTTGACCCCCTGAACCCGCGCGAATTCGACAATTTGTGCGTCCGATAGCGGCATAAGTGCGACCGTTCGCCAATCGCCAGTAGCTTCTTCGTCCTTATTTCCAGCTTGACGGTTTTGGTGCTCACGCATTGCGATCTTCGCAAAAGTTTCTTCGCTCGATTCTGTCGAAGGTTCTGGAGGAATGGGTAGCAGATGGCGCACGAGACGTTCGTCGAACGCGATTGGCCGCGTTGTTATGACAACCTGAGTCCGGCCTAGCTGGTTGCCAATGCCCTTCTTCAAATGTTTAAGGGCTAGCTCAAACGATCCCAAACTCAATTTCAACTCATCGATCGAGTCGAGGAAAAAAGTCGCAACGTCGGATTGAGACGAAAGCCAAGCATCCAGGCGAGTCTCCTCATCATTGTCGAGCATACTTCGAAGGTCTGTTGACGCTAGCTGGGCCAACTCAAGGAAGAATGCGGGTTCGCCTGCATCCCACAATCGTTGAGCTAGTTTACGGCATTCATATGTTTTACCTGCACCGGCTTCTGAAATTATCAACACACGCTTTGATCGAAGCAGGTCTTCCCATGTGGCATCACTTGACCATCCCAGGTTGACTAAAAAAGATTGCTGATCTGCGTTGCTTAGATCGTCCTCTTGTATGTTTTTAAAAGTTCTTTCGATCATAGTTTTCTTAATTGAAGAGTGTGTAGCGTTCTGGACTACCAATGATGTTTGGAGAGTCACTTATCGTGTTCATTTCCAATAAAGTAGAGTTTTATTTGTATGATAATGAAATCTATATCGTTGCTGAAAGACAGGTTATTTACATGGTGCCAATCTATCCTAACCTTGCAGCTAGATCCTCCGCGCGTAGATGGGTATAACGCTTTAGCATCTGCAACGTCTTGTGCCCAGTAATGCTTGCAACTTCCATGGGATTCAAGCTCTTTTCAAATAATCGACTCGTGGCTTCATGCCGCAAGTCATGAAAACGCAGATCGACAATCTCGGCAGCCTTACAAGCTAAGCTAAATTTTCTAGAAACGCCAAGAACTGGAAAAACAAGTGGGGTGCTGATATCTCTGGGAATTTTTTTCAGGGTAGCTATTGCTGTAGTTGATAGTGGTACAGATCGGTTTTCACCATTTTTTGTGTCGCTAAGAAAGATTGTCCGTTGTTTCAGGTTCACATCCTTCCAGCGAATAGACAACAGCTCTCCTTGGCGCATAGCTGTTTCAAGTGCCATGACAATCAGCGGGAGAATCTGTGCTGATGCTGCAGCAAGAAGTTTTTCCTCTTCACCGGGTTGAAGCCTTCTATCTCTGCCTGCAGGTTGTTTTGGTTTGCGAATGTCGCTGACGGGGTTTCTGAGGCCCTCTAGGCCCCATTCTTTACGTGCAACGGTGAATAGGTGGGATAGAACAATTAATTCATTGTTGACGGTGATCGGACTGCGGGTTTCCAATCGTTCGTCGCGGTACTTTGCAACATCGGTTCCGCGAATGGAGGCTAGGAAGCGGGGAGCAAGTTCTGATTGGCGAAGAATGTTGATGCGGCTCTTCTCTTGCCTGGCCCCTTTTTTTTCAGGCGTGATCTCTCGAAGGTAACGTTCTAAAGCTTCATCCAGCGTTGTTTTCTCGGCTTCAGCCTGTGAGCAGAAGACCCCACGATCCATTTCGCTTTCAATTAACCGTGACCATTTTTTAGCATCATCTTCAGTTTCAAACGTTTTGGATTGTACCGGATAGCCTTTTCTGCGGATTTTTACTTGCCATTGGTAGGGACCACGCTTACGAATTGAGGCCATCTGGGAGCTCCTTTGGGAACGTTAGATTTTACTCAGTGTCCCAAAAATGTCCCAAATAAGCAAGCCTACAAACAAAAAAAGGGTTACGCAGATGCGTAACCCATTGTTTTTGTTCTGGTGCCGAAGGCCGGAATCGAACCGGCACGGCCAGAAGCCATCGGTTTTTGAGACCGACGTGTCTACCAATTCCACCACTTCGGCACAAGCAGAACGGATTATAGAGACATGGGTGCGGAGGGTCAAGTCTTTATCCGGCTTTAAATCAAATTTTCTCCGTATATCCAAATGGTATAAATTCTTGCGAAGCAGAAATGAGAATTTCTGCTAGACTTTTTAGCGGGTTGGATTGGAATCAATCTATGTGGTTTGAGGAGGGATTATGCGCGAGGCGATGTTCTGGACGGTGGAGGAGGGGGATAAGGTACGCTGCGATTTATGTCGGTTCCATTGTCGGATTGCCGATGGCCATCGCGGTCGTTGCCGGGTGCGGGAAAATCGCGGTGGGGTGTTGTACAGCTTGAATTATGGTTTGGCGGTGGCCAGTCATGTGGATCCGATTGAGAAGAAGCCGCTGTTTCATTTTTATCCGGGATCGCGTAGTTATTCCGTGGCTACCGTGGGCTGCAATTTTCGTTGTCTCCATTGTCAGAATGCGTCGATATCGCAGTTGGATAGCCCTAAAGCTCGCATTGTCGGTGAAGTCTTGTCGCCACAGGCCATTGTCGATCAGGCGCTGGCCTCGGACTGTCGCAATATCGCCTATACCTATACCGAGCCGACTATTTTTTATGAATATGCCTACGATACGGCCTGTCTGGCTCGTGAGGCGGGGCTGGCGAATCTGTTTGTCAGCAATGGCTACATTGCTGAAGAACCGCTACGTCATCTGGCAACCGTGCTCGATGCTGCCAACATCGATCTGAAAGGGTTTTCGAACGATTTTTATCGCAAGGTGTGTGGTGCCGAACTTGAGCCGGTGCTGGAGAGTTTGCGGTTGTATCGAAAGTTGGGGATATGGTTGGAGGTGACGACGTTGCTGATTCCCGGTTATAATGATGACGAAGCGCAGGTGCAGGGTGCGGCAGAGTTTATTGCCAATGAATTGGGTGTTGAAACTCCTTGGCATGTGACGGCTTTTTATCCGACCTATCGGTTGACGGATGCGCCGCCGACGCCGGTCTCGACGCTACTCAAGGCGCAGCAGATTGGCCAACGGGCAGGATTACGTTATGTTTACGTGGGCAATGTCGCCAGTGACGGCGGTGAAAATACCCTGTGTCATCAGTGTGGTAAGACGGTGATCGCCCGCAGTGGTTTTGATGTGGTGGATAATCGATTGCGGCAGGGGGGGTGTCCCGATTGTGGAACGCTGGTGCCGGGTGTCGGCATGGATGGGTCGGTGTGATCGGATTTTTATAAAGTTATAAAGATGTTATGAAGGAGAAGGTGATGTCAGAAAAATTGGATCGCCGGCGGGTTGATGATGGTCGTTACGCCAATGATCGTCGCCAGAGGCGGGAGCGGCGCGAGGGACCAGACAGCTGGAGTCGTTCGTTGCGCTGGTTTGCTGTCTCGGGCTGGGCATTGGTTGTCGGATCATTTTTTCTGGTCAGTTTTGCCAAGCCGCAGACGGTCACTTTTTTTGAACGGATCAATAAGCTGCCGGTGCGTAAGGAATGGGATCTGGCGCTGATGGACTATGTGTTCTGGATGCTGTTTTGCGGAATTATCGTCGGTTTTGTCGGACTGCTTGTCAACTTGATGCGTCGTCGTCGTAAACACGATGTATTTTATTTTTCGTTGCTGGCGCTGGGCGTGGTCTCTTTGCTCGCTTTTTTTGCTGTGCTTACCCTTTAGCCGTTTGAGTCTTTGTTTAGATTAATCATCGAGCCAGAAGTCGTTGTTGCTCAGCGGGTCATAAAATCGCTCTCGCTCATAGCCGTGCAGCGGGATGGTTTGTTCCAGCGGGTTTGTCTCGTGGAGCAGCCGGTCGACGGTGATAAACATGCCGAGCAGTGGCCCGTGCTTATCCATCGCCTGCAGCGCGTAGGTCGAACAGGTCGGGTACATGGGGCAGCGTGGGCTGTCGACCACCGAAATATAGCGTTGAAAAAAGCGCACCCCCTGTACCAGCGGATTGAGTTCGAGCGGATCGTCGTTTGAGTGTTGATGCTGGTGTTTCTTAGTGGCGCTCGTTGCCACCTGCCAGGGTTGCCAGCTGTCGGCGTGGCTGCCAACGGGCGTAGCGAGCTGCCCTGCCAGCACCATGGCGATCAACCAATTCCTACCCTTCATGACGATTTTTTTCCTCAGGCTTTTCCTCAGGCTGTGGCTGCTGTCGATAAAAGCGCAGCCGTTCAGCCATAATCTTTTCGTAACCACGCTCAACCGGATGATAAAACTGACGATCCTTGAGCTGCTCGGGCAGGTAGTCCTGTTGCGTATAGCCGCTTTCGGCGTTGTGAGCATAGCGGTAACCGTCGCCGTAGTTGAGATCTTTCATCAATTTGGTCGGTGCATTGCGCACATGAAGCGGCACGTCAAGGGCACCACTGTTGCGTACCTCGGCCAGGGCGTCGTTGATGCCGGTGTAGGAGGCATTGCTTTTTGGTGCCGAGGCCAGATAGGTGGTGGCCTGGGCGAGGATGATCCGTCCTTCGGGCATGCCGACAAAATGGACGGCCTGCTGGGCGGACACCGCCAGTTGCAGGCCGCGTGGGTCGGCATTGCCGATATCTTCAGCGGCGAGGATCACCAGCCTGCGGGCAATAAACAGTGGATCTTCACCCGCTTCGATCATCCGTGCCAGCCAGTAGAGGGCGGCGTCGGGGTCGGAGCCGCGTATGCTTTTGATAAAGGCGGAGATCACATTGTAGTGCTCATCGGCACCCTTGTCGTAGCGCAGCGCCCGTTGTTGCAGGGTGCGCGAGATAAACGCTTCGTCGATTTTCGCTCCGGCGGCTGTTTCAACCACCAGTTGCAGGTTGCCCAGCGCCACGCGGGCATCGCCACCGGCAAGATGGGCCAGTTGTTCAATGGCGGCATCGTCGAGGGCTGGTTTCTGGTCGGCGAAGCCACGAGGATCGTTGATGGCGCGTTGCAGCAACTCGGTGATGTCGTCCAGGGTCAGGGATTTAAGGACAAACACCCGCGCTCGTGACAGCAGCGCCGCATTGACCTCAAACGACGGGTTTTCGGTGGTGGCGCCGATGAGGATGAGATCACCCTTTTCCAGCGCCGGTAAAAATGCGTCCTGTTGCGACTTGTTGAAGCGGTGAATCTCATCGACAAACAGAATGGTGCGGCTGCCGTACAGCGCCCGGTCTTCTTTGGCACGGGCGACAATGTGGCGGATATCCTTGACACCGTTCATGATGGCGGAAAAAAATACGAAGCGGCTGCTGGTGCTCTGGGCAATCACCTGGGCGAGGGTGGTTTTGCCGGTGCCCGGTGGCCCCCAGAAGATCAGCGAACTGAGCTGGTCATTTTCGATAATCAGTCGTAGTGGGCAGCCGTCGCCGAGCAGGTGTTGCTGACCGACCACCTCGCTGAGCTGGCGTGGTCGCATCCGCTCAGCCAGCGGGGTCTGCTCGTCGCTGATGGTTTTTGAAAAAAGATCCATTATCATGATGCCTTAGCATAAACGGTTCAGATTGACATTTGCCCGGAGATAATCAGACAATCAGGCTGTCGGGCACTGTAGCACAGGTTGAGTGATGGTCTCAATCTCCGCTGCTCGGAAGATAGACTTTGCCGGGGGGCTGTGGTAGGTTTTCCAAAGCTATGTAATGGGGAAATGATATGAAATCAATAGGACTTTACGCCAAACGCACTAATCCTGATGCCGTGCATGTGGCACAGAAATTACGCCATTGGCTGTTGGAACGGGGAATCCGCGTGCTGGTTGAACGTAAACTGGCGGCCGACATGGGCGGGCTGGAAGGTGTTGATGGGCGCGATCTGCCGAAACAGGTGGATTGTATCGTTGTCCTCGGCGGAGACGGCACCCTGATCTCCGTCGCCCGTAATATCGGCAATTTAAAGGTGCCGATCCTCGGTGTCAATCTCGGCAGTCTCGGTTTTCTCACTGAGATCACCCTCGATGGTTTGTACGATGAGCTGGAGCGGGTGTTGGCCGGGGACTTTAACGTTTCTGATCGCATCATGTTGCAGGCGGGGATTCAACGCCAGGGCGAGCAGGTCGCTGACTATCAGGTGCTCAACGACGTGGTGATCAACAAAGGGGCACTGGCGCGGATTGTCGATATGGAGGTCTGGGTCGATGACGATTACCTCACCACCTTTAAGGCCGATGGTCTGATTGTCTCATCGCCGACCGGTTCCACCGCTTATAATCTGGCCGCAGGAGGGCCGATTATCTATCCCGGCTTGCACTGTCTGGTCATTACACCGATCTGTCCGCACATGTTGAGCAATCGTCCGATTATTGTGTCGGATGAATCGGTGATTCGGATCATTATGCGCTTCGATGAGGAGCGGGTGTTTTTTACTGCCGATGGTCAGGTGGGGATGGCCCTGCAGGCGCGGGATGTGGTGGAGATCCGTAAAGCCGAGATGTGTACCCATCTGATCAAGAGCGCCACGAAAGAATATTTTGAAGTTCTGCGCACCAAGTTGCACTGGGGAGAGCGTTAGTGTCCTATATAAATGTCACCACTAACCAGACAGGACACTAGTATGCTGACGGATTTAAGTATCAAGAACCTGGCTGTTATCGAACAGTTGCAGGTCTCTTTTGGTCGTGGCTTTAATGTCCTCAGTGGTGAAACCGGGGCCGGTAAATCGATCATTATCGATGCCATGGGGCTGTTGCTCGGCCAGCGGGTGCGCACGGAACTGGTACGTAGTGGTGAAGAGACGGCCAGTGTCGAGGCGGTGTTTTCGCTGACGGAGCAGCCACAAATTCGCCAGCTGCTCTGCGACATGGATTTTGTCGACGATGCCAACGATGGAGATGATGGTGGCGAACTGTTGATCAAGCGCAGTCTGTCGCGGCAGGGGAAAAATCGCGTCTATATTAATGGATCCATGGCGACACTGGCTCAGCTTCAGCAGCTGATGACGCCGATGTTGGCTATCTTTGGTCAGCACGACCAGCAGCAGCTGCAACGGGTGGAAAATCATCTGCAGTTGCTGGATGGCTTTGGCCAGTGTTCCGAGCTGTTGGCCGACTATCAAAAACAGTATCGTCTGTTGAATGATCTCCAGCAACAGTTACAGCAGCTGCAACAGGCCGAGCGTGAGCGCAGTGACCGCATTGACCTGCTCAGCTTTCAGAGTCAGGAGATCGCCGCAGCCCGGCTGCAACCGGGCGAAGATGAAGAGCTTGCTGCCGAGCGGCTGCGGCTGCAACATGCTGAGCGGCTCCATGCCGGTTGTCAGCAGGGCTATGATCGTCTGTATGCCGACAATGGCGCTATCTGTGAACAACTCGGTGGCCTGTCTCAGCAACTGGATGGTTTGCAACAGATCGACCCGCAACTACAGGGGCCGGTAGCGGCGATTCAGGATGCGCTGTTTACTCTGGAGGATGCGGCGGGGCAGCTGCGCCAGGTGGCCGACGGCGTGGTGTTTGACGAGCAACGCCAGAGCGAGGTGGAGGAGCGGTTGATTGTGCTGGGGAATCTACAGCGCAAGTATCACCCCCAGCTCAGTGGTATTCTGGCCTATGGTGAACAGATTGAACAAGAGCTGGAAAGCCTGCGCAACAGCGCGGCAACCATGGAGCAGTTGGAACAGCAGATCAATCAGCAGCGTGAACAGTTGATGGCGATCGGTTCTCGCCTCTCCGCTTTGCGTCAGTCGGCCGGTCAGCGTCTGCAACAGGCGATGGAAAGCGAACTTGAGGGACTGGCCATGCCCCAAGCCCGTTTCGAGGTGCATCAACAAACCCTGGATAAACCGGGGCCACTCGGATTGGAACGGGCCGAGTTTTATTTTTCCGCCAACCCCGGACAACAACCGCGACCGTTGGCGGCAACCGCCTCCGGTGGTGAGTTATCGCGGATTATGCTGGCACTGCGTAAAGCCGCTCCGCGCGCTGACGGTTTGGCAACGATGATTTTTGACGAGGTGGATGCCGGTATTGGCGGCGTTGCCGCCTCGGCTGTTGGTGAGCGGCTGTTGGCTGTTGCTGCCGGGCATCAGGTGCTGTGTATTACCCACCTGCCTCAGGTGGCTGCCTATGCCGATGTCCAGTATCGGGTGGAAAAGGTGGTGGCCGATGGCCAGACTTCAACCCGTCTGCAGTGCCTGGATGAAGAAGAGCGGGTTCAGGAGTTGGCGCGTATGCTCGGTGGTGCCCAGTTGAGTCACCAGACCGTGGAACATGCCCGGGACTTGTTACAACGCTGTCGGCGACCGACGCTGTTTGGTGGGGAGAAATTATGATTAGAAAAGCCTGTATTGCTGACGTTGATGCCATTCACAAACTGTTGGTGGAGCATGCTGGGCAGGGGGTGATGTTGTCACGCTCGCTGGCGGAGCTCTACCAGGCCATTCGCTCGTTTTATGTTCTGGAAGAGGATGGTCAGGTGCTTGGCATGGTAAGTTTACAGATCTGGTGGAAAGATCTGGCCGAAGTGCGCTCATTGGTGGTGTCCAGTTCGTTGGCCGGAATGGGCTGTGGTCGGCAACTGGTCGAAGCCTGTCTTAAAGAAGCGCGTGAACTGGGAATCAGCCGGGTGTTCGCCCTGACTTATCAGGAGGTGTTTTTTGCCCGTTTGGGTTTTACGCTGATTGAGAAAAGTGAATTGCCTCATAAAATATGGGGGGACTGTATGAAGTGTCCAAAATTCCCCGATTGCGACGAAATTGCCATGGCGATAACCCTTGATGTCGCGGCGAAGACTGTCGCACCATAAAGCATACGTTTGATGTCTGGTGTGTGGCGGTAGATTCGGCGATGCGAGAAAAAAGATTATGGTCGGGCTATTTTGGCACTGGTGACGTTATTTATGTTGTGATACGTTTTAAAAGAGTATTGAGTCCCTACCTTGCATGTGTCAGATGATTTGAAGGAGAAAACGACTTGGATTTAGAACTGATGACCACTGAGGCAACTCAGGAAGTTTTTGAAACCATGCTCATGCTGGAGGTTACACCTCAGCCGCTACTGCCGGTTCAGGTCAGCAATTTTGTCGATTCGGTGTCAGGTATGGTTGGTCTGGCAGGGAACTGTAAGGGGATGATGGCGATTCATGCCCCTGAAGAGGTGGCGATGGCTATTACCGGGCGCTTTCTTGGCCTGGAGGTTGATTCTGTCGATGAGGACGTGACCGACGCTTTTGGTGAGTTGGCTAACATGCTGGCCGGTAATATCAAGATGGTTCTCGATGAATCGGGCAAGGATATTACCCTGTCCGTCCCTTCGTATGTCTTTGGTGCCGACTACCATGTTGAGTGTATTGCCGATTCTAACTGGGTGGTGATACCGTTTGAATCCGATGATGGTGAATTTCTGGTCGAGTTACAGATAGCAAAGTAGTTCGCCGCACGACAATAACTAAAATTGGAAAGCCCCCTGTGCCAATAGCGCAGGGGGCTTTTTTTATCGGCGATGAATCGTACGCTACAGGCGTTCGATCTGGAGCTGCGGCAGGGCTTCTGTTGCGGAGCGCAATGTCTCGTCGTTGGATAAAATGGAGATCGGACTTTGCTCAAGCTGTTCGCTGAGATAACGCTTGGCGACCGCTATCAACTGCTGCTTGTTGACTGCCAGTAGCCGGTCGCGGAACTGCTGACGTCTGGCATGGCTCATCCCCTGCATGTGGTTGGCGAATTCCTGGCTGCCGAGACCGCCGGGCGAGAGGGGGCGATCATGGGCACTGAAAACGGCAAGCACCGCTTCCTTGATCTGCTCATCATAAAAGCCACCTTTTTCTATCCATGCCAGCGATTGCTCATAGACATCCAGGGTTCGTTGCAATTGTGGATCACGATAAGAGAGGAATGAAAACAGGCCCGATTCGCTGCTGCTGTTGGCCATGCCGCCGTAAGCACCGCCTTTTTCGCGGATTTCTCGATGGAGGAAGTTCGCCTTGAGCAAAGCGGCAAGAATTTTCAGGGCGGCAGCATCTGGATGGTTGAAGGGCACGGTGCGGAACACCCGCGTCACGTAGGAGACTGGAATCGATGTCGCCCAGCCCAGCTGAACCGGTGTCGGCTGCACACGGGCAATCGGTTGTGCTGTTGTGGAAGAATCCTGCTGCGGTACACGCTCCAACAGTAACTGCATCGCCGTTTTGGCGTCGGCAAAGTGTGTCTCTTCTGCGGTGATTGCCACCTTAAGTTGGTCGCGGTTGATGATGGCTGCGGCTATCTTTTGCATGGTCAGGGCAAATTCATCCAGCTGCTTGGCGTCAAGGGCTGCGAGCTGTTTGAGCAGTTTCAGTTGGCTGAAGCCGGACCATTGCTCACGGCGTTGGCCGGCGGCAGTCAGATATCCGGCGGCTGCACGGGCGGCATAGCTGTGTCCAGAGCCGGGGATGGCGTTTTCCCAGGATGTTTTGATCTGGCCGATCACTGTGGCCAGTCGTTCCTGATCGCTAAAGTCGGCTCCGGCGCACAGGTCGGCGAGAATCTCCGCCAGTTTATTCATGTTGCGGGTCAGAGCCTTGCCGCGTAATCGGACCAGTGGCTGGAAGCGGTCGAGATCGTCAATGTCGTCAAGAATCTCGACACTGGCACGAATCCCACCGGTTCCGGCTTCGACACGTTGTGCCATCTCCAGATAGCTGTCATCACCGGCGCCAACCTGAGTGAGCAGGCCGCAGAACAGCGGCAGATAGGGGCGCAGAGTCTCGTCGAGGTGATCGCAGCGGAAATAGAGGTCGAAATAGCCGAGGCCGTTGGTCGGTTGCGGATAGAGCATCACCGTTTGACCAGCCAGTACTGCTGATTGGCTGGTCACTTCGGGTTCTGCGCGATCGATATCGCTCAGTTCCAATGTCGGCAGGCAGGAAAGGTCCTCACTGCTCTCCTGAGACTGTTGAAGCAGGCGAGCCTGGTCAACCAGCTGTTGCTCATCGTCATGGGTTAATGTTTTGCGGATGGCGCTCAGCCGTTGTTGCTCCTGCTGTTCCATCTTCGGCCCCAGTTCGGGGTCGGGACGCAGACACAGGGTGATGCGATGTGGGTTGTCGAGCAACCAGCTGCGGATCAGGCTTTCAAAGAAGTTACCTTCGGCCAGTTTTTCCCGCAGCAGGTTGAGACTGTCATCCAGCTGCAGAGCCGAAAGGGGGTCGTCGCAGTGCAGCCATGGTCCGAGTATCCGGAACATCAGGGTGATGGCGTAGGGGTAGCTGTCGCCGCTGACTTCGCGGTTGGCCAGTTCGAGACGATGGATGGTGGCTTCGATCCGTTCCGCACTGAAACCTTCGTCGGCGATTTGACGCAGGCTGTCGAGCACCAGCTGTTCGATGGCATCGGTGTTGTCGGCATCGGTTCCCTGCAGGCCGACGGCAAAGCAGGTGGTGCGATAGTCGTCGTGAAAGCCGCAGCCGGGGGTGAGATTGGTGCCGAGGCCGGAATCGAGCAGAGCTTTATAGAGTGGTGCTGCCGGGTTGCCGAGCAGCAGCTGGGAGAGCAGAGTTAACGCCAGACGCTGAAAACTGTCGGAGATGTCACTGGTCAGCCAGCTCAGATGCACCATACTCTTGCCGGTTAGCCCTTCACCGGCGTCGATGGGGAAGGTTTCACATACCTTGACCGGTGCTGTCAGGCGCTGTTCTTCGGGGACAGTGCTGTTGACTTGGCGGGCTTCAAACTGGCTGAGTACCCGCTGTTCAATCACCTCCAGGTGGTCGGCGAGGGGGAAGTTGCCATAGCTGAAGAAACAGGCGTTGCTGGGGTGATAGTATTCGGCATGGAAATCGCGCAACTGCTGCCAGGAAAGATCGGGAATATTCTCCGGTTCGCCGCCCGAATTGTGGTGGTAGCAGGTGGTCGGGTAGAGATGACGGGTGGTTCGGCGCGACAGCAATGACGATGGATCGGCCATGGCCCCTTTCATCTCATTGAATACCACCCCTTTGAAGGTCAGCGGCGTACTGGGATCATCAGCCTGAGCAAACTCAAGGCGGTGGCCCTCCTGGGTGAAGTCGCTTTCGCGCAGTAGCGGGAAGAAGGCGGCATCGAGGTAGATATCGAGCAGGTTGTAAAAGTCTTTGTGGTTCTGGCTGGAAAATGGATAGCAGGTCCAGTCGCTGGCGGTAAAGGCGTTCATAAAGGTGTTCAAGCTGCGCTTGAGCATGGTGAAAAATGGATCACGCACCGGAAAGTTTTTTGAACCGCACAGGGCCGTGTGCTCAAGGATGTGTGCCACGCCGGTCGAATCGCTCGGTGGTGTCTTAAAGGCCACGGCAAACAGGTTGTTGCTGTCCTCGGCGGCGATGTGTACCAGCCGTGCACCTGTTACCTTGTGCTGTAGTTGCAGCAATGTGGCATTGATCTCCGGCAGCTCTGTTGTGCTGATCAGGGTGAATGTGTCCGGTAATTGGGATGTCATAAAAAGTGGTGTCCTTTATCAGTGTCAGACGGGTGAACGAACCCCGCTTGTTTAATGGGGTGATCTGCCCAGCAAAATACACTATAACAGTTCCATTTTCCAGTGCCTCTGCTAAGATGGGGATCGTTTAAGTTTTGATGGCGTCGCAAAAAATCCGCCCTACTGCGTTGCAGCGTTTTTTCAAGACCTCGACATACAACATGTATGCCTTCACCCTTGAAAAATCACTACGCCTTGTAGGACGAAATTTTTGTTTAGCCATCTGATTCGTTTTTGCGAGACCATCAAGTTTTGGTCTTGTTGTAAATTTCAAATTAGTGGGAGATTGTATGGTTCGCTATGCTGTGTTGGTTCTATGTCTGTGTTTGTTACCACTGTCGGCCTGGGCCTTTGGTGATGCAGGGTGCGGTGCGGGAGAGTGTCGTGATTGTCATAGCTTAACCAGCGAGGAAGCGATCAAACTATTGCCGCCGGGGGCTGATCGGATCACCAGTGTTAAATTTTCTGATGTTGGTGGTTTGTGGGAGGTCAAAGGGCAGGCTAAAGGGCGAATGTTCACCGTCTATGTCGACTTTTCCAAGCGTTATATGATCGCGGGTAAGGTGCTGCGATTACGCGATGGCGTTGATATCTCCCATACGGTCGATGTGAAAGAATTAGGTCGGCAAGGAACCCTTGTGCTGGGTAATGAACAGGCCGCGGTCAAGGTGTTTGTTTTTACCGATCCCAAGTGTGGTCATTGTCGAAAATTACATCAGGAATTACACAAGGTGGTGGCGGCTAATCCCAACATTGTCTTTTATATCAAGCTGATGTCCATGTTTACGGATAAGAAAATCGTCAATGATATCATTTGCTCCGGTTCGTTACAGGTGCTGGAAGATGCCATGGCCGACAAACCGGTACCGGCGTCCAATTGTGACAGCTCTGTCGTCGATGAGACCATGGCGTTTGCCAAGCGCTGGCAGATTCATTCAACACCGACGCTGGTGTTGCCGGATGGCAAGGTGCTGTCAGGCGGACGTCCGGCTGAGGTATTATTGAAAGAACTTGAACCGTTTATGCCGACGGCCAACTAGCCTGAGAACTGCGGAAACTGTTGGAAAATATCGGCAACTTGATTTTTGTTGGCCAATCTGCTAAAAAGGCCAGTCAAGTTATAGGGAAATCAATAAACTATTGAGGAGAGTTTAAACATATGGGACTGATGACTGGAAAACGGGGCATTATTTTTGGTGTTGCCAACGAGATGAGTATTGCCTGGGGTATTGCTCAGCAGCTAAAAGAGCAAGGTGCCACACTGGCATTTACCTATCTTAATGACTCGATGGAAAAGCGGGTGCGTCCTCTGGCTGAAAGCTTGGATGCCGAGCTGATTCTCCCCTGTGACGTCAGTAACGATGACGAGATCGAAGCGGTATTTAAAGCGGTTGAGGCGCAATGGGGCAAGCTGGACTTTGTTGTTCACGCCGTGGCTTTTGCCGATCGTGCCGATCTTAAGCGTCCGTTCAGCGAAACCAGTCGCGCGGGTTTTGCCCTGGCAATGGATATCAGTGCCTACTCGCTGGTAGCGGTGACCTGTTACGCAAAGCCATTGCTCAACGAAGGCGGTAGCATCATCACGTTGTCTTACCTCGGTGCAGACCGTGCGGTACCGAACTACAACGTCATGGGCGTTGCCAAGGCTGCTCTGGAATCTTCGGTGCGCTATCTGGCGGCTGAACTTGGCGAACAGGGGATTCGTGTTAATGCGATCTCGGCGGGGCCGATCCGCACCCTGGCGGCATCGGGTATTGCCAACTTCCGTAAGAAAATCAAACTGATGGACGACTATGCGCCGCTGCGGCGTACGGTAACTCAGGAAGAGGTGGGTAAAACTGCCGTCTACTTCTTGTCTGATCTGAGCAGTGGTGTTACCGGTGAAGTTCATCTGGTGGATGCCGGATTTAATATTGTTGTCAGTGCCTGATCCGTTTTTATGGCATTTCTATCGACATCGCTAGTAGTTAGTCAAAAAGGGCCCGTATGGGCCCTTTTTGCGTAGAATCCCGGTAGGAGTCTTTGTGGACGTTCTTGGCCAAACATCTGGATTAAAAGCGGCGCAACTCAATGCCCTGGAGCGTATTTACCGGCGGCGGATGGCGCCGGATGAGGTGATTTCGACCGAACTGGCACGCTTTATGTGTGGCCTGGCTCACGAAATCCGTCGCCAGATCGGGGTATTGATTGATCGTAACGGCATTGTCAAATATGTGATGGTCGGTGATGATCGTGAGATCATGTTGCCTGATTTGAGCGATTACGCGTTGGGGCGCAGTGGTCTGCGCGGTTTGCGTTGTGTCCATACCCACCTGAAAAACGAAGCGTTATCACAAGATGACCTGACCGACCTGGCGCTGTTGCGACTGGATATGATGGTGGCTATTGGTGTTAACACCATGGGCCATCCGGCTTCGGTCTATTATGCTCATCTGTTGCCTGAAAATCCGCAGAATCAACAGTTGGAGCAGCTGTTTGCGCCCAGCCTTGATCAGCTGCATCTGGACCTGAAAGCGTTTTTGCATTCGCTGGATGCGGAGTTGGAACGCAGTCTGGAGACGGGCCATGTTGATCTGTCGGATCCGCGTGAGCGAGCCATTCTGGTGTCGGTGAGCCAATCATCCCGTCGTGAGATTGAGGATTCATTGTGCGAGCTGGACGAATTGGCGCGCACTGCCGATGTGCTGGTGCTCGATCAGGTGATCCAGCGCCCGCAGCGCCTGAATCCCAAGTTTTTGATGGGGGAAGGCAAAATCAAAGAGGTGGTGATCCGGGCCTTGCAGCAGCGGGCGACCATGCTGGTGTTCGATCAGGATCTCAGCCCGACCCAGGTCCGTTCCATTACGGCGTTGACCGATCTCAAGGTTATCGATCGCTCGCAGGTGATTCTCGATATCTTCGCCCGCCGTGCCCACACCCTGGACGGCAAGGTGCAGGTTGAACTGGCGCAGCTCAAATATATCTTGCCACGTCTGTCCGGCAAGGGTACGGCCCTGTCGCGGTTGATGGGCGGCATCGGCGGTCGCGGTCCCGGTGAAACCAAGCTGGAGATCGATCGGCGACGTATCCGTGAACGGATCAGTCGCCTGGAAAAACGACTAAAGGGGATGATGCGTGGTCGCTTGCAGCGCCGCAGCAAACGCGTGCGTGCCGAGGTGCCGATCATCTCCATCGTCGGTTATACCAACGCCGGCAAATCAACCCTGCTCAATTCCCTGACTCGCAGTGAGGTGTTTACCGAGGATCTGCTGTTTGCCACCCTGGATACCTCGACGCGTCGCCTGCGCTTTCCTCTGGAACGGGAAGTGATTATCACCGACACCGTCGGTTTCATCCGCCAGTTACCGGCCAGCCTGATGGGGGCGTTTAAATCGACATTGGAAGAGTTGTCCGATGCCGATTTGCTGCTGCATGTCGTTGATCTGTCCAATCCCCGCTTTGAGGAGCAGATTCGCGCCGTTGAACAGATCCTTGCCGATCTGGATCTCGGCCACATCCCGCGTTTGCTGGTGTTTAATAAAATCGATCTGGTCGATGCCGAGGAGTGTGCGGCACTGTGTCGCCGTTTTCAGGCCACTGCGGTGTGTGCTCAGGATCGGCGCAGCTTCAAGCGGCTGCTCGATCAGTTGCAGAAACGTTTTTGGACCGCTGATCATGTCGTTGACGGCAGCGATGATGATGTTGAGAATGGCGGCAGTATTGACAGCCTGTGAGTTTTTCGATAGTCTCGCGCGATGTTTGTCTGGAAAAATCAACTGTCTACAGTTGTTTATGCAGGGAGCTTGTGAATGTATGAAATGCTGGTTTTATCTGTTGTTTATAGGGGTGATGACCTGCTGTGGAGTGTTGGCGGGCTGTGTCACGTCTCCTCATATGAGTCTGTTTAATGATGAATCGGCTATTCCGGTGCTGGTTGCAGAACAGCCTGTCGATGGTGTCGAGGACCACAGTGCTGATGCTGGTTGTGTGATATTGCCGCCGCAAGAGTTGACTGCCGCTGCTGAAACGGTTGCCGATACTGAATTATTGACGGTGGCATTGACCCCTCCGCAAGAGGTTGGTCCCGTGGTCGAACCCGAGCCCCTGTTTGATTTTCCCGTGGTCGAAAACGACAAGGTTCGTTATCTGGTTAAGCGTTATACCGGCGGTGGGCGGCGTACATTTAGCCGCTGGATGCAGCGCTCCAGCCGTTACCTGCCATTGATGCGTGCGATTTTTGCCCGTGAGGGCTTGCCGCAGGATCTGGCGATCTTGGCCATGGTGGAATCCGGCTTTAACAGCAATGCCCACAGTTGGGCGAATGCTGTCGGCCACTGGCAGTTTATTGAATCCACCGGCAGAATGTATGGCCTGGACAATGACTGGTGGCACGATGAGCGGCGTGATGTGGAAAAAGCGACGTTGGCCGCAGCCCGCTATCTCAAAGATCTCTATCAGCGTTTTGACGGTGACTGGTACCTGGCCGTTGCGTCCTATAATGCCGGACCGGGTAAAATTTCCCGTGCCATCAAGAAATATCACAGCCGCGATTTTTGGGAGCTGTGTCGCGGCGATTATCTGCAGGATGAAACCAAAAATTATGTGCCGAAACTGTTGGCGGCTCTTTTAATCAGTAAACAACCGGCCAAGTATGGTTTTTGTGATTTAACGTATGAAGCTCCCCTGCAATTCGATACTGTGGTGTTGTCCGAGGCGACGGATCTGGAGTTGGTGGCAGAGTTGACCGGGGCTGCCTATGCGGACCTCAAAACCCTCAATCCTGAACTCAAACGCTGGTGTACACCACCCCATCTGCATAATTATCGTCTGCGGGTTCCTGTTGGAACCAGTGCCGGTTTCGCGGAAAAGTATGCCGCTGTCCCTGCCACGGAACGCGCTCGCTATAAACGCCATCAAATTCAGTCCGGCGATACCCTGCAACACTTGGCTAAGCGCTATCGTATTCGCACTGACGACATTATTGCTCTTAATAAAATTCGTAATCCCCGCGCTTTGCGGATCGGTCAAAACCTGATTTTGCCTCTCCATCGTGATTTCAGCAGTTTGCCATTAACCGAGTTGGAAGACGATTATCAACGTTCGCGGCGACGGCATTATAAGGTGCGTCCCGGCGACAGTCTGTGGACCATTGCCCGTAAGTGTGATGTCACGGAAAAACAGTTACGGGTGTGGAACCGGCTGGGCTGGAGTAATGTGATCCAACCGGGACAGAGGCTGGCGGTGTCGGCACCGTCTTCATCCCGTACCCGTAAGAGTGGTGTGCAGCAAAAGGTGATCTATCGGGTGCAATCGGGCGATACCCTGTGGGGGATTGGTCGACAGTTTTCCGTGCAAACCAGAGATATTCGCCAGTGGAACGCCCTGGATGAAGATCATATTCTGCACCCAGGCGATAAGTTGACGTTGCTGGTACGTAACGGCAAACGTTCCTAACCTGAATTTCTCACAAGCATTCTGCTGCAAAGTCGGGGAGTACCATGTCTGCTGCGTTCCGCATGAAAAATATTCTCAACAGACTGAACGTATGTTTGCGCGTGTTTTTCCGCGCAAGCCTTGCAACCATGGCACTTCTCAACTTTTCGTGACGATCTTTGTGAGAAAGCCGGGCTAAGAGATTCGCTTGACTTTGAGGGTGGGAAGGGCTTTGACTTTTCGGCCGCTGATTGCTAGACTCGCGCACGATTAACTCCGTCCGTTTTAATTTGTGCAGTTATTTGCTGAGAATTCGACGTGCCAACCCATAGACTATGGATTTTTTTGACGAACAGGCGGGTGCTCTATGTTACCGGCCTGTTCGGTCGTTATTTTTGAAACAACGAAAGGTGTAACATTTCATGCTGAACTTTCTTATCGCTTTTATTTTTGGAACCCTGTCAGCGGTTCCTTTTAATCTCGTATATAATCTGGAACTGATGTACTGCGGACTGATCTCCATTGCGTTGTTTACCGTTGTCTATCTGTTGCTGGCCAAGCGTACCATGAACAAGGTTATGAAGCTGGTGGAGAGTGCCCAGCATGATATGCAGGCCAATCGTGTTGAGCGGGCGTTGGCGACCTTGAACGACGGCTTTAAATATACCAAATGGCAGTTTTATGTTAAAGGACAGATCAATGCCCAGATCGGCACGCTGCTCTATCTGAAAAAAGATTTTGCCAAGGCGCTACCTTATCTGGAAAAAAGCTTTGTCCGTCACTGGGTGGCCATGTGTATGCTGGCCGTCAGTTACATGAAACGCAACAAGCCGGCCAAAATGGCTGCGACCTTTGATAAAGCGGCTTCGGCATCTCGTAAAGAGCCGTTTATCTGGAATCTGTACGCTTTTTGTCAGGACAAGATCGGCGAGAAAGACAGCGCTATCGCCACGTTGCGAAAAGGGATCAAAAAAACCGGTGGTGATGAGCGTCTTGAGGCGTCCATTGAAGCTTTGCAGCAAGGTAAGCGGATGAAGATGGAAGACTATGGCGACCTGTGGTACCAGTTCCATCTCGAAAAAACCGGTGCTCTGATTAAAAAGCAGACCAAGGCCGCACAAGGCCGACGGAAAATGCCACGAATCTAATGCTCTGTCATTCCCGCGAAGGCGGGAATCCAGTGGTTTGACGTTGTGTTCTGGTCTCCCGCCTTCGCGGGAGTGACGGAGGGTGAGCGACCGAAAATTATGCGATGATGGAGTATTGGTGACTATGGCTAAAAAAAAGAACAACAAGAACAACAAGAACAACAAGAACGACAAGAAAGATAGTAACGATTTATCATTCAAGAATAACCCCTTCACAGCTGTGAAGGGGTTTTCTGCTTCTGAACCTGCCAAGGCCGCAAAACCTGAAAAAAAGGTGGAGAAAAAAGAACCTGTTGTCGTGTCGCCTGAAGATAGCGAAGCGGATTTCAACCGGGCGATGGCCCAGCTGGGAGTTGAGACGCTGGGGGAGGACGACACCTGTCTGCCACGCGAAGCGGCTTTCGATGACGACGATGATGATCCGGATGACAGCCCAGCTGAACAGGAGGTCACGGATGATGAAAGTCTGTTTCTCGCCAGCCTCGGTCAACTCGACAGCGTCTTCAACGATAATTATTCCGATGATGAGGATGAAGGGGCAGAGCAGGCTGAACCACGGCGGATGAAGCAGTTGCGCCAGGGCAAATTACGTCCCCAGCAAACCTTGGATCTGCATGGTTGTTACCGGGATGAGGCGCGAAAAAAAGTGCGCCATTTTCTACAGAACCGTTGTGCAGAAGGATTGCATACCGTGCTCATCGTCACCGGTCGCGGCAACCGTTCACCCGGAGGTGAGTCGGTATTGCGTACCGATATCGAGCGCTATCTCACCACCCACGCCGGTGCCTGGGTGGCCGAATGGGGGCGGGCTCCGCGTCAGTATGGCGGTGACGGGGCGCTGGTGGTGTTTTTACGTCGCGGTAAGTGATGTTCATTGTGTCGTTTGCATATTTATAAGGAGCACGGGTTTATGCTTCAAGAAAAAATCTATGTCATCGGTCATATGAATCCTGACACCGATTCGGTGTGCAGTGCCATTGCCTACGCGCGGCTGCGGACCCAACAGGGGTTGGTCGGTGTACAACCGGCTCGCGCCGGAAATATCAACCGCCAGACTGAATTTATCCTTGAAGAGTTGGCTGTTCCACAACCCGAATTACTCCTCGATGTGTCGCCACGGATTCGTGACGTCATCGGTGGGCAGCAGCCGGTGACCATTGCTGGTTCGGCACCGTTGTCACGGGCGCTGGAGTTGTTTCATCTGCACAATGTCCGGCTGCTGCCGGTGGTGGATGAGCAGCAGCGACCACAAGGGATGCTCTATCTGAAGAAGGTGTCCGAGCGTTTTCTCGTGCCCAGTCAGGAACGGGAACTACGACGGGTGTCAGCGTCACCGCGCTCTATTTGCCAGTGTTTGAAAGCAACGGCATTGCACGAGGTGGATGCCGATGTTCAGGAGGAGTTGAATCTTTTCGTCGCCGCCATGGCCGTTCCAACTTTTATGGAGAAGATGGCGGGGCAGGATGCCCGCAAGATGGTGTTGATTGCCGGTGACCGTATCGAGATCCTCCGTATTGCCGTAGAGATTGGCGTGCGGGTGCTGGTGGTGGTCGCCGGCTTGGAAATCTCGGCCGATGTTCTTGAACTGGGCCGGAAGAACGACGTCACCATTCTGTCGACAAGCTTTGATAGCGCAACCAGCACTTGGCTGACGCGGTTGGCGACTCCTGTGGTGTCGATTGCGGAAACAGACTACATTTCGCTGCGTGGCCAAGATCGTCTGGATGAACTGCGTGTCAGCCTGATGCACAGTGTCGTGCCGGGGGTGTTGATCCTTAATGATGCCGGGCAGGTTGAGGCCGTTGCCACCAAGAGCCATCTGCTTAATCCCTCAGCCGTTAAATTGATTCTCGTTGATCATAACGAGTTGACCCAGGCGGTGCCGGGTGCGGACAAAGTGGAGATCATCGAAGTGGTCGACCATCACCGTCTTGGCAGTCTGCAGACGGATAAACCGATCCGCTTTATTAATCAACCCGTTGGCAGTACCTGCACATTGGTCGCCACCTTGTACCAGAATGCCGGGATAACGCCGGACCCGGCAACGGCAGGGTTGATGCTGTCCGGTCTGCTGTCCGATACCGTGGTGATGAAGTCACCGACGACGACGGAGATCGACCGCGATATTGCCGAATGGTTGGGACAACTCTCCAGACTCGATCCCTATGAGTACGGGCGGAGAATCTTTGCTTCCAGTAGTGCCCTGAGCGCTTACTCCTCGCTGGAAAAAGTGATCAGCACCGATTTCAAGGTCTTTGCTGCCGGCAGTTGTCAATTTGGCATTGGTCAGGTTGAGGTGGTCAATTTCCACGAATTTCATGCCCTCAAAGATGAATTGACCAAAGAGTTGCAACTGATCCGTGAACGTCGTGGTTTGGATATGACTGCGTTGCTGGTGACGGATATTGTTGCCGGAACCAGTGAACTGCTGGTTTCAGGTGAGCGGAAATTGTCGTTTGTGATGGGGTATCCCCAGCTGGACGAGGATCTGTACGAACTGCGTGGCGTGTTGTCGCGTAAGAAACAACTTATCCCCCATCTGCTGCGGGTATTGACTAGTCTTTAAATCGCTGGACTTCGTCGTTTTATTGTTTCATCATGCTGGTTAAAACCATGGACTTTTAGTCCAAGTCTTTCAGGTGCTGCTCATTTTTATTTTTATTAATTAAACGAGATGTTGAATACTGAAAACGCTGATGGGGGTGTCCGTTTTTTGCGTTGAACGAAAAAATGCCCTGCACTGATGGTGGGAGCACGCAGTGCAAGGCCATGTTTTCTGTGGAGCTTTAAAGCAAGTATACCCGCTGGTGGCAGATTTCAAGTGGCTGAAACTGATTTGGTCAATATTACTAATCCTTCCTGATATTTAATCCTTCAGATTTCAACGGTTGACCATCACTTTTCTTTGCAATCTATACCGACTGGTTGCCCTGTAAACATTGTTTTAACCTTGACAGATCATCAATCTGTTTCTAATGTTACGCCATAATTGTTTCAGGTGCTTTATTAAGCATAATAGGGAATCCCGTGCAAATCGGGAGTGGGCCCGTCGCTGTAACCAGGGACGTCGAACGCATTTTAGCCACTGACTATTGTCGGGAAGGCGCGTTTAGACGG
>JAGGYC010000043.1 GCA_021162745.1 Desulfuromonas sp.
GCTTGATGCAGTACCTCTCTCTACTTTTTCCGTGGCACCGTTATGCAGAACCCTGTTGGTGCGATACCATTGTTCGTCTGTTCATCTAACTAATCATGATTCAGCAGCGTCTGCATATGCAATCTTGATGGTCTCGCAAAAATGAATCAGATGGCTAAGCAAAAATTTCGTCCCACAAGGCGTAGTGTTTTTTCAAGGGTGAAGTTGTATGTCGAGGTCTTGAACAAACGCTGCAACGCAGGAGGGCGGACTTTTTGCGACGCCATCAATCTTTGGTGAATAGCTATCCGTTGATGGCGAACAATACTTTTATTCCCAAAACAGAGGACTCGATTGATACGATGTGCAAAAGCACAGCCCCTATCATCATAAATCTCCCTAAAAAAAACCATAAAATCATCCTTTCATCTCAACCGGATGTTCGCGTAGAATAAAGCCTCGACAAAGAGACACTCAACAATTGTTGAGCGCCACAAGCATCGATTACTGGAAACACCCCGTTTTCCATTCGAATTCTTTATGGAGGTTAGACCCATGAAACGTTTTGCCCATGCGATTTGCATCGTTTGCTCACTGCTCATGCTCCCGGCGCTGTGCTGGAGCAGCATGCCCGATTTCGTTGCCCTGACAAAACAACTGAAACCGGCGGTTGTTAACATCAGCAGCTCGAAAAAAGCGAACTCCAGCGGCGGCACTTTCGACCGATTGCGTTCACCACATCAAGATTTTTTTGAAGACTTTTTCGAAAAGTTCTTTCAAGGCCGCGAAATTCCGCAACACAAACAGAAATCACTGGGTTCCGGCTTCATCATCTCCGCTGATGGCTACATCCTGACCAATGACCACGTTGTTGACAATGCCGATAAAATCACGGTGCAACTCGCGGGAGGAAAAACCTTCTCCGCCAGCCTTGAAGGGATTGACCCGAAGCTCGACCTTGCCCTGCTTAAGATCGATACGGAAGAAAAACTGCCAACGGTCAAACTCGGCAACAGCGACTCGCTGGAGATCGGCGAATGGGTGATGGCCATCGGCAACCCCTTTGGCCTTCAGCAAACAGTTACCGTCGGTATCGTTTCGGCCAAAGGTCGGGTGATCGGTGCCGGACCTTACGACAACTTCATTCAAACCGATGCTTCAATCAACCCCGGCAATTCAGGCGGTCCGTTATTCAATACCCGCGGTGAAGTGGTCGGAATCAACACCGCCATTGTCGCCGGCGGTCAAGGGATCGGTTTCGCAATCCCCATCAACGCTGCAAAAAGCATCTTGCCGCAGCTGAAGGAAACCGGTCATGTGACCCGCGGCTGGCTCGGCGTCACCATTCAACAGGTTTCTGAAGACCTGGCAAACTCTTTTGGCCTGCACGATGCGACCGGTGCCCTGATCTCAGCTATCGCTAAAGACTCCCCCGCAGCACGAGCCGGACTAAAACGTGGTGATGTCATTTTACGTCTCAATGACCAAAAAATTGAATCGATGAACGATTTGCCACGACTGGTCGCTGATATCCCCGTAGGCGAAAAGGCACAAGTAACAATCTTCCGTCAAGGGGAAGAAAAAATCTTCGCTGTTGAAATTGGCAAACTCGAGGACACAGTAACCCGCGAGACAACTATGACTCAGCGTACCCCCCTGGGTCTGACCACCATGGAGATCAGCCCTGAACTTCGCCGACGCTTGAATATTCAAGCGGAACAGGGTGTCGTGATCACCTCCATTGAACCCGACAGCCCAGCTGCGGCGGCAACATTACGCCCCGGCGATGTGATCGTCGAATTCAACAATCAGGAGATCCTCAGTAACGCGGACCTTGAAAAAGCCATGGCAGCAACAGAGGGCAACGCGATCCTCCGGCTGTTAATCCAGCGCGGCAAAGGACTCTTCTTCATCGCCATAAAACAGGGCGAATAGCAACCCGCCACGACCGGATCGAACCCTCGCACGATCCGGTCGTGGATAGATCGAATAAAAGAGCTCAATTACCGCACGGGCCACAGCCACATCACCCCCCGCCAACCTTCTGCGAGCAACATTGAGTCTCTGTGCATTTGCACAGTGTTTTCTCGAAGGTGCTATGCTAGCCTCATCCCTATGCGAATAAGACTTAAGCATCAGATTTTAATGGCTCCGGCAGCCGTTCTGCTCATCATGACCCTGCTGCTGGTTTTTCTACAGTATACCTACTGGGATCTCTCTGTAGAACGGCGTCAAGCTGCCAATCTCGGCAAGGTATTTATCTCTCTTGCCGAAGCTGATCTCGCCGCTAAACGGATCCATGCCCTCTCTAAAGCGTTGCGGCGCAACTTCATCCTCAACGCCCCAAAACTCAAAGAGATGGATCAACTCTACGCCCATCTGTCTGGTGCCATCGACCGCACTCTGAAACATCTGAAGGTACCACCGGAAACAGTCACGATCCTTAATCAAGCGGTCGCCAGCCTTGATCCGACCGAAGGGATTGACACGGAACGCTTTATTGAAGCATTGACAATATTACGACCACAGCTGATCATCCTGATCGAAACCGCCCGCAGTCAACGTGGCAAATTGAACAACCTGAAAAATGAGTATATGGACGAGCTGGTCGCCCGCACGGCCCTGGTATCCCTGGTAGTTCTCAGTGCCGCTATCGTCCTCGGCATCCTGCTGGCACTGTTCTTTTCGCGCCGTATTCTGCGGCGCATTCAACACATCTCCAATGGTGCCAGCAGCTTGGCCCGCGGCGAACACGGTCTGGTGCGTGCGCCCGAAACCATCAGCGATGAACTCGACGATTTGACGGTCTCTCTATTTAACATGGCCGACAAACTGGTAAGGGTGGTCGGAGCCGAAAAACTCCTTGAAGGGGCCGAAGAGGAACGACGGCGCATCGCCCGCGACCTTCACGACCAGACTCTTTCAGATCTGTCCTCGGTACTGCGTGACATTCAGGAGTTAAAGAACGGTAGCTGTGCCCCGGTGGCAGACCGTCTCGAAGGGGAACTTCAGGGGGCGATCAATAACCTGCGTGCGGTGATGGATGACCTCCACCCCCAGACTCTGGATGTATTAGGTCTCAATGCAGCCCTGCAATCCCACATTGAAACCCATCAGAACAATGACAGTGGCCAGCACATTGAAAGCCACTACTATGCGTCGGATGCAGCGGAACAGCTGACAATACCGAAATCGGAACAGCTCCACCTCTATCGCATCGTTGTCGAGGCGGTGCATAATGTTTATAAACATTCCAGTGCCAGCCGCTACGAAGTCAACTTTGACTATGCCAACGGCCAACTCACCCTTTCGGTTGAAGACAATGGTCGTGGATTTACCCCTTCTGCTGACGATCTTGGCCGTGGACTGTACAATATCCAGGAACGTGCCCGGACCATCGGTGCTCAAGTGTTATGGAAACCATCGCGCTTTTCATCGGGAACCCGCTTTGAACTGACACTCCCGTTCAAGGCAGGCACGGCAAATCAAGCAGCCTAAAAAACACTGAACATCAGGAGAAGCTCCCATGCAATCCGTCAATATCATCATTGCTGAAGACAACCCGAAAGATTTTGAATTTCTTGAACAACTACTGGCCGACAACCAACAGGCAAACTTCAGCATTTCTCGCGCCGCCAACGGCCAGGCCGCTCTTGAAATGGCCCTGGAGAGCGAGTTGCCGCTGGTGATCAGCGACATCCAGATGCCGGAGATGAACGGTATCGACTTCGCCAAGGCGTTGTGGGATCAGAAACCCCAAGCGCGTATCGTGTTCTGGAGCCAGTTTAAAGATGAGATGTACGTCCGCTCTCTGCTGCGTATTGTTCCACCGGAGACCGTCTATGGCTATATTCTCAAATCCAACACCAAAGAACGTATTGCCGGGGCGGTAATTACCGTGCTACTTGATGAACAGTGCTGGATTGATCCCGATGTCCGCAAGGTTCAGGGCCGTACCGGCCACAGCCAAACGGCACTGTCGGACATTGAATTCGAGGCGTTGATCGACATCTCCCTCGGCCTGACTGACAACCTGATTGCCCAACGCCGCTATCTGTCGCGGCGCGGCGTGCAAAGTCGCCTCAATTCCCTCTACAACAAATTAAGTATTGATCAGGAGCAATTCCAGACCGAAAAAGTTGGCGACGCCTTCAACCCCCGCAACCGGGCCGTCTCGGTAGCGATTCACCGCGGCTTGATCAACCCCTTTGAACTGAAACATGAAGAGCAGGAACTACAGCAATGGCTGGTGCAGTTCAAGCAACGCCAAAAAATTCGCGATTGAGTCTGACACAACGTCCATTTCGTCCCATCAAATCGACCAACCACCGCCACAAAGGGCCGAAATTCGCCATCTGTGATTTTCTGTCCTTTGTGGTCATGGCGCCCTCAAATCAAAATAACCAATAAATAACAACGTTCTATCCCCTCCACTCCACAACCGGCAATGCTGGCATCGATATTGCTCTTATATCTTCGTTTGATTTCTACCTGATCCCGTAGATAACCGGCGGCGAATAGCGCAAGGGTCTCACGGATTGAGGTTCTATTTGCACTGCAAAGGGAGAGAGAGTTTATGTTCACAGCTGTCTGGAACCGCTTTTGGGATATGCACGACGAAACCAAGAGTCTTGTCCTGTTCAAACCACAAAAGCTTGTAAAAGAACATCTGCACCTTAAAGAAAACACGCATGAAAAAGATCTGGATCTCGTCCATGAGATTGATGATGCCCCCGCTGAGCACCTGGAGCGCCTGCGCCCATCACCCAACGGCGTCAATGAAGAGGAACCCCACAGCTATACTGCCCGCCAGAAAGTAGGCTTGTGGCTGGGACCACTACTGTTTTTAGCCACGCTGCTTATGCCGACGCCGGCAGGGATGGAGCCCACCGCTCAGAAGATGGCCGCCATAGCACTGCTGATGGCCACCTGGTGGATGTGTGAATCAATCCCCATTCCGGCCACCAGCCTGTTGCCGTTGATGCTGTTTCCGTTGATGGGCATTATGCACACCAAAAAAGCCGCAGCCCCCTACGCCAGCCACCTGATTTTCCTGTTCATGGGCGGCTTCATCATCGCCCTGGCCATGCAGCGCTGGGAATTGCACCGTCGCATCGCCATGAATATCGTCAAGCTGGCAGGGTTTTCCCCGGGGCGCCTGATCTTCGGTTTTATGGCGGCAACCGCTACGCTGTCGGCATTTGTCTCCAATACCGCCACCGCCGTCATGATGATGCCCATTGGCCTAGCGATCATCACCCACGTTATCGACGAAGGTAAAAAAGAGGGCCTCGACAAGGAGATCGACTTCTCCAAAGAGAACTTCGCCTTCGGTCTCAACCTGATGCTCGGCATCGCCTACGCCGCTTCCATCGGCGGGATGGCCACCCTGATCGGCACCCCGCCGAACACAGTTTTAGCCGGCTACCTGAATAAAGCCTACGGTTTCGAAATCAGCTATGTCGATTGGATGAAAGTCGGCGTACCGCTGGTTCTCATCATGTTGCCGCTGTGCTGGCTATGGTTAACCAAAGTTGCCAACCCGATGAAACTTAAACGAGTTCCCGGCGGACGCGAAATGATCCTCGACGAGCTCAAAGAGATGGGCTCCATGTCCAGTGGCGAGCGCTGGACGGCAGCGGTGTTTTTTCTCACCGCCTGTGGCTGGATTTTCCGCAAAAACCTCGGTTTTCTGTTTGCTGACCCGTCGTTGGTCACCGACGCCACCATCGCCATGACCGGCGCCCTGATCCTATTCATGATCCCGGTCAACATGAAGAAAAATCAGTTTGTCATGGACTGGCACTGGGCCTCGAAAATGCCGTGGGGCGTACTGCTGCTGTTCGGTGGTGGCCTGGCCATGGCCGCCGGCTTCAAGGCCACCGGACTGGCCACATGGATCGGCTCTCAAGTCGGCCAGCTTCACGACGCACCGGTGCTGGTGCTGATCATCTCCGTAACAACGTTGATCATCTTCCTCACCGAACTGACCTCAAACACCGCTACCGCCGCCATGCTAATGCCGATTCTCAGCGCCGTCGCCATCGGTATCGGCCAGAGTCCGCTGCTGTTGGTGATCCCGGCAGCCATTGCCGCGTCCTGTGCCTTTATGTTACCAGTAGCGACACCACCCAACGCCATCGTTTTCGGCTCCGGTTATGTCACCATCCCGCAGATGGCCCGCAGCGGCTTCGGCCTCAATATCGTCGGGGTAATCTTCACCACCATCATCACCTACCTGCTGGTGATCCCGGTGTTTGATATTGTGATCGGCACCCTGCCGGTCTGGGTGAAGTAATACGACTTCCTTGAACGACAACAGCGGTGGAAGAGATCAACTCTTCCACCGTGATCCGATCTCCGCCCAACCTCACCAAAATTCCCGATTTTAATCTTGACAGCCCTCTTTCGCCGGGAGTAGTGTCCAAAGATGTCCACAGTGAGAGAAACTTGTTGAACGATAGGGTGTAAATGAACCTTTCAGTTAAAGACGCAGCCCAAATACTGTCGGTATCGGAAAAGACCATCTATCGCTGGATCAAAAAGAATGTCCTGCCAGCGTACAAGGTGCATGAAAGTTATCGCTTTAACCGCGCCGAGCTACTGGAGTGGGCGACATCGCGGCGGATGGGGGTGGCAGCCGACGCCTTCAGCGAACCGGAGTCTGACGGTGACCCACTACCGACACTGTATGATGCCCTTGAGGCTGGAGGGGTTGCCTACCGTATTGAAGGTAAAACTCGCAACGAGGTACTAATCGATGCCGTAGATCACCTGCGCCTGCCGGAAGAGGTAGACCGCGAATATCTCACCAAAGTGTTGATCACCCGAGAACAACTCGCATCCACAGCCATCGGTAACGGCATCGCTATCCCTCACCCGCGCAGTCCGGGCTTATTAAATGTTTTACGCGCCAAGGTAACATTGTGTTTTCTCGAAGAAGCGATCGATTTTCACGCTCTGGATGGCCTACCAGTGAAGATTCTATTCATTATCATCGCCCCAAACCTGCGTGTCCATCTGCACCTATTATCCAGGTTGAGTTTCGCCTTACATGATCCTGATTTTTGCCAGATGTTGAATAACACAGAATGCAGAGAAAAAATCTTTGCCACCTTAGCCGCCGCCGAAGAAAAAATTAAGATCGGGTAAGATTATTCCTTGTTACAGGAGGTAAAACAGAGTCAATGAATCTGTTGTTTTCCGCATTGATAATCCTGTTTGGCGGCAGCCTGATTGCGCTGCTGACACGCAAATCTACCCTTGCGACACGGGTGGGGACATTATCCGTGCTGACGGCGACACCATTAGCCATCTGTGACGCCCTGACCGTCCTGATCGGCGGACAGCCACTTGCGCTCAACCTACCCTGGTCGGTGCCCGGTGGCGAGTTCGCCTTGTTACTGGATCCGCTAGCGGCCTTTTTTGTCTTGCCAATCGCGGTACTCTCCCTGTTTTGCGCCTTGTACGCCGGCCCATATATGCGTCATGACGGCCAGACGCGCTCGCTGGCTCCCCACTGGTTTCTTTTCAATATCATGATAGTAGCCATGCTGCTGGTGGTAACGGCAGCCAACACCGTGCTATTTCTGTCGGCGTGGGAGATGATGACCATCTCCTCGTTCTTCCTCGTTGCCTGGAATCACCGTCAGGAAGAGGTGCGTAAGGCTGCCTGGCTTTATCTGCTGGTCGCTCACTTCGGCATGGTACTCCTACTGGCGTTATTTATCCTTGTCAGTAGCTATTGTGGCAGTCTCAACTTCAGCGATTTTGGCTCTCTATCGCAACTGCCCCTGAGCAGTGCCTCAGTTCTCTATCTGCTGGCTCTGTTCGGCTTCGGTGTCAAAGCCGGTCTATTCCCTGTACACATCTGGCTACCTGATGCTCACCCTGCCGCGCCCAGCCATGTCTCGGCGCTAATGTCGGGGGTGCTGATCAAAACCGCCATCTATGGCATTCTTCGTTTTCTCTGCCTGCTACCACCGGCACCAGCCTGGTGGGGTTGGTTACTCGCCTTGCTGGGCGCAACGGGTGCTCTCTATGGTATCTCCTTAGCCGCACAGCAACGTGATATCAAGCGTTGTCTGGCCTATTCAACGGTGGAAAACGTCGGCATTATCTTTCTCGGCCTCGGATTTGGTATGGTCGCTACAGCTAATGGTCAGCCAACCATCGCTATGTTCGCCTACGCCGGTGGATTATTGCATCTGTGGAATCATGCCCTGTTCAAAGGGGTGATGTTTCTCGGCGCGGGGACGCTGGTACACGCAACGGGAACCCGCGACATGAACCGCATGGGGGGATTACTGCGCCGCATGCCGCTGGCCGGAGTACTATGGATCGGCGGCAGTCTGGCCATCAGCGCCCTGCCACCACTCAATGGACTGGTCAGTGAATGGTTGATCTACATTAGTTTGGCGGACGCAGGGATAACGCAGCAAGGCTTTGTCGCTCTGGCACCGCTCTTGCTGATCGGCCTCCTCGGCATGGTCGGAGCCTTGGCTCTGCTCACCTTCTCCAGACTGATCGGCATCTGCCTGCTCGGTGAAGCGCGTGATCCAGTCGCCGCCAATGCCCACGAAGCAAAGCCGGCCATGCTGATCAGTATGGGAGTTCCACTCGCCGCGTGCCTGACCATCGGTCTGTTTCCCCAAGGCGCACTGCGGTTATTATCAACCACCTTGTTACAGCTGACCGGCAACCCGATCGAGACAGAGCTGGTCAGCGCAGTTAGCCCCCTTGGTAACGCTGCCGTGCTACTGCTGTTTGCTCTGGGGGCAATAACAGTGGTATTTGTCTGGCTGCGTCACCGCCGGCCCCAGACACAAAGCACTACGTGGGGATGCGGTTACCAGTTTCCATCGCCACGCATATCCTACACCGGCGAGGGCTATTCAGAATTGGCTCTGCGCCATCTACTGCCAAAAATTATGCGCCCCGATATTAGCGGCGGCAGGATCAATGGAATGTTCCCCGCCCCGACCAAACTAGCTCAACAGGCACACGATCCGGTACTGACACGCATTCTACTACCCCTATTTATCTCCATAGCTAATCGTTTTCAACGGCTGCGCTGGTTACAACAAGGGCAATTACCAATCTACCTATGTTATATTTTTATCACCAACACGATTTTAATGATCTGGTGTCTTTGGGCTGGCAGACACGCAGGAGGATAAAAAATGATTTGGCTTGTGGGTGGAATTTTATTGACTGCACTTTCCGGTGTTCCGGGACTATTTTTCCAACGCCATGGAGACGGCGGTGAACGTGTCGCCTGCCTGTTGACTCTGGCCGGAACCGCCAGCGGCTTGATTGCCGTCGTTTCGACCCTGTGCAGTGGCCACAATATAAATCTCGATCTCATCTGGTCAATACCCGGTGCTACGCTGGCTTTGCACCTCGACCCCATCGCCGCAGCATTTTTGCTCCCGCTCTTTTTAGTGGTGGCAACCGGATCAGTCTACGGTCTGCGTTATTGGCCGCAACGCGAGCACCCCGGCAATGGTCGCAAATTACGTCTATTTTATGGTCTGATCAGCGGCGCAATGATCCTGTTACTGACCGCACGCAATGGGGTGTTGTTCCTCATTGGTTGGGAAACTATGGCGCTGGCGGGATTTTTCCTCATCACGACTGAGGATCACAAAAAAGAGGTCAACCGCGCCGGATACATCTATATCATAGCCACCCATACGGGAACCTTGGCGTTATTCGCCATGTTTGCCCTGCTAGGCCACACATCCGGCTCGCTGATGTTCCCCGACATCCAAACCCTGCCCATTGCGGGGAGCACACTGATTTTCCTCCTCGGCCTGCTTGGTTTCGGCATGAAGGCCGGGCTGATGCCGCTGCACATCTGGCTGCCCGGTGCCCACGCCTCAGCTCCCAGCCACGCCTCGGCGCTGCTATCAGGGGTAATGATCAAGACCGGCATCTACGGTCTGGTGCGATTGACATCGTTCTTTGCCGAAATACCGGTCTGGTGGGGCTGGACGATATTGTTGCTGGGAGCGATCTCCGGGATCATGGGGGTAGCACTGGCACTGGCGCAACACGACATTAAACGACTGCTGGCGTATCACAGCGTCGAGAACATCGGCATCATTGCTATGGGGTTGGGATTAGCCCTGCTTGGGCGCAGCTATCACCTGCCACTGTTGGTTTCCCTCGGTCTGGCTGGGTGCTTGCTCCATGTGATCAACCATGGTCTGTTCAAGTCACTACTATTTTTAAGTGCCGGTTCGGTGATTCACGCTGTCGGCTCACGCGAGATCGATCATTTCGGCGGGCTGCTCAAACGCCAACCGTGGACTGGAGTTATGTTTCTCGGTGGTGCCGTGGCGATCTGTGCGCTACCACCGTTCAACGGCTTTATCAGTGAATGGCTGATCTATCTGGCTGCGTTCCAGCCCCTGAAACAAGCGGCTTCAACTCTGGGCATGGCAGTGCTGGCAGCCCCGGCGCTAGCGCTGATCGGTGGGCTGGCACTGGCCTGTTTTGTCAAGGTGTTTGGTATCACCTTCCTCGGCGAGCCGCGCTGCAACGCAGCAGCTCATGCCCACGAAGCATCGGCGCTGATGTTGATCCCCATGGCGACACTCCTGGCCGCCTGTGCTTGGATCGGCCTGCTACCGACAACCATAATGCCGCTGCTACGTGGAGCTGTCGCCGGTTGGTCTGGATCCAGCGCTACCACTCTAGCGGTTGATACCTTCGCGCCACTGGGCTGGGTCAGTATGGCCGGGTGGCTATTGCTGTCACTGCTGATCGTCCTCGGTCTATGGTTACACCGACGCAGCCACAACGCGCCGCGCAACATTGGCACCTGGGGCTGCGGATACCGTTTCCCCGCACCACGCATGCAGTATACCGCCAGCTCCTTTGGCGATTTTCTGGTGCAATTGTTTAATTTCGGACTAAAGAGCGAACGCCATGGCGGCAAGGTGTCCGGTCTGTTTCCGTCAGGGGCACACTTTTCGAGTCACACCCCCGATGCTGTTCTGGATCGCATGCTGTTCCCATTATTTCGGGGCAGTGCGTGGTGCTGTCGTTACCTGCGTTCCCGAATTCAGAACGGGGAGATAGCCTTCTACCTGTTGTACGTTGTGTTAACAATTATTGCTCTACTGACGTTATTTACACTGTGAAAGGGGATATTGTCATGATTGGCAGTCTAGCCCTGAGTCTCACCATTCATCTGGCTCTGTTACTCCTGTTTGCTCCGCTGTTACAGGGGGTTATCACCAAAACCAAAGCGCTGTTTGCCGGACGGGTCGGTGCACCACTGTTGCAACCTTATTACGATCTGGCCCGACTGATGCGCAAGGGTTTTGTCTTCAGCCGTACCACCACCTGGGTATTCCAGGCCGGGCCGGTGGTCGGCTTGGCGGTTCCGCTGCTGGCCTCATTGTTGATCCCCTTCGGCGGACTGGCAGCACCGATCTCCTTTGAGGGGGATTTCATCCTGTTTGTCTACCTGTTTGCCCTGTCGCGCTTCTTCACGGCGACAGCAGCCCTCGATACCGGATCGAGCTTCGAGGGAATGGGGGCGGCACGCGAAGTCACCTTCTCCTGTCTGGCCGAACCCACGATGCTTTTCACCTTGCTGGTGTTGGCACGCTTATCCGGCGGACTATCCCTCAATACACTATTTGGCAAGCACCTGCTAGATGCTTGGCACAGTGAGGCGGGTACATCGTTAGGGCTGATTCTAGTGTGCCTGTTCGTGGTGCTGCTGGTGGAAAACTCAAGAATTCCATTTGATGACCCCAATACCCACCTTGAATTAACCATGATCCACGAGGTGATGGTTCTCGATCACAGTGGCCCGGCCTTCGGCATGATTCTCTACGGAGCATCACTGAAAATGATGGTGCTGGGCGCAATAGTGGTGCGCTTGGCTCTGCCGTGGCAAACGGGCTGGTGGTTGAGCGATGCCCTGCTATTTATGGCCGGATTAATCGCCATGGCAGTGTTTATCGGCGTGATCGAATCGATCATGGCACGACTGCGGCTGCCACGAGTCCCCCAAATGCTGATCGGCACCTCGCTGTTGTCGATTTTTGCCTTGGTGTTGGTATTGCGATAAATAGCTTATAATGTGTTGCTGGAGAAAAACCGATGATTGAACTAACCAACCCGTTGCTACTCGCGGTAATTCTGATTAACTTTTTCACCCTTGGCAGCGCTCGCCTCGGTGCCTGCATCCGCGTGGTGGCACTACAGGGAGCACTGTTGGCGCTACTGCCACTGGCAACCCACGGCATGTCAGGGCATGCTCTAATCCTCGGTGCCGGCGCCTTATTGCTCAAGGGAATCTTCATCCCCACGTTGTTACTGCGGGCAATTCGCGAAGTACGCATCCGGCGCGAGGTTGAACCCATTATCGGCTTCGTACCGACCCTGATTATCGGCGCTTTAACCACTGCCGGCGCGTTTATTTTTGCCGATTTCCTCCCCTTGATCGCCGAGCACCACGAAGGGTTCTACGTACCGACGGCGCTGGCAACCATATTTACCGGTTTTCTGTTGTTGATCACCAGACGTAAGGCCATTACCCAGATTCTCGGCTATCTATTGCTGGAAAATGGCATCTTCATTTTTGGCGTGCTTCTTAGTGCTGCCATGCCGCTGATGGTTGAAGCCGGAGTGCTGCTTGACTTACTGGTGGGCGTCTTTGTCATGGGGATCGTGCTCAACCAAATCAACCGCGAGTTTTCCACCCTCAACACCGAACGCCTCTCAGCCCTGAAGGAATAAAGCAATGCTTGAAGTCCTCATTCTCTTTCCCATAGCCATTGCTGCTCTGAGTCTGGTAACCAGCCATTATCAGTTCCGTTCCTGGCTGCTACCGATTAGCAGCGGCCTGCACCTGCTACTCTCAGTACTACTTGCCATCGGCTGGTTTCCCGCAACCGGAGAGTGGATCGGCCTTGACGCCCTGTCACGATTGGTGCTGATAACCACCAGCCTGCTATTTTTCGGCTGTGCGATCTACGCCGTTGGTTATCTGGATATCCGCCGCGACCGTGGTAACAAGGTGATGGTTCCCTGCCTGCTGATTTTCCTCAGTGCCATGACGCTGGCGATTGTCGCCCGCCATCTCGGTTTGATATGGATGGCCGTTGAAGCAACCACCATCTCCAGCGCTCCGTTGATCTACTTCAACCGCAACCGCCTGTCAATTGAAGCGACATGGAAATATCTGCTGATCTGTTCGGTGGGGATCGCTCTGGCAATGCTGGGTATCTTGTTTATCGCTTACTCTGCACTTGGTGGCGGTTCCCCCGTTTGTCTGCATCTCGATACCCTGTTGAGTAACGCCACCACCCTGTCGCGCCCGTGGCTACATGCCGGATTCGTCTTTCTGTTGGTCGGCTTCGGCACCAAGATGGGATTGGCTCCGCTGCACACCTGGAAACCAGATGCCTACGGTGAGGCTCCGGGATTGGTCGGGGCACTGTTGGCAGGCGGACTCACCAGTGTCGCCTTTTTAGCCATCCTGCGCGGGGTACAATTGATGACCGCCGCCGGGTCTGGCGACCTCGCTCGTCAGGCACTTCTCGGTATGGGGATGTTCTCTCTGCTGTTAGCAGCAATCTTTATGGTGCGCCAACCCGACATCAAACGGCTGTTGGCCTATTCTTCCGTTGAGCACATGGGAATACTGGCCATCGGCGTTGGCATTGGCGGCATGGCGACCTTCGGTGCCATGCTCCATCTAATCAACAACGCCTTGACCAAAGGGGGACTATTCCTCGCGGCAGGCAATATTCAGCGTGCCTACAACAGCAAAAACATCTCCGAGATACGCGGCGCCATGGTCACATTGCCGATCTCCGGCACACTGTTTCTGGCAGGATTCCTCGCCATCACCGGTTCCCCCCCCTTCGGTCCCTTTATCAGCGAATTCACCATTTTGCGCGGCATTTTTGGCAGTGATCGAATGGTGATCGGCATGCTGGTACTATTGTTTCTGGCCATCGTATTTATCGGCATGGGCGCAACTATTCTTACCGCAACGCAGGGAGAACCGGCGGAAGAACCGCCTCAGTTTCAAGATCGGATACTGCTGTACATCTCACCATTGTGTTTTATGCTGTTGATATTGCTGATCGGCGTCTACATCCCCGAGCCAATACAGGCAGCGCTACACCAAGCTGCAGCCCTGCTGGAGGTACACCCATGAACCGTTCCAAGCTGATCCGCTTTCAACACGGAGCATGTATCCCTCTTGCCGAGTTGCCACGCCTCGATTTTGCCACCTTTCGCGAATCACTTCTGGAAGAGGTGGCCAATCATGCCCGGGTAGCCAGTTTTTTTGGTCACCCCAGCGATGACGGACTAGAGCTCTATGCGATCCTTGCTCACGATTGGCAAGGCGATCTGGCGCTGCTCCACACCAGAGTAGCCGACACTTACCCCTCCCTGACCCCGGACTGTGCGCAGTTACATCTGTTCGAGCGGGAACTGGCCGAGCAGTACGGAGTCCGTCCGGAGGGACATCCGTGGCTGAAACCGGTACGCTTTCACAACCCATGGGTTGATACTGACGACATATGGGGGCGTAACGCCAAACAGCACCCGATACCCGGAGATATGGATTTTTACCGCGTCGAGGGGGAAGAAGTTCACGAGGTTGCTGTCGGCCCGATCCATGCCGGAGTAATCGAACCGGGGCATTTCCGCTTCCAGTGCCACGGCGAGCAGGTGATGCACCTCGAAATCTCCCTTGGTTTTCAGCATCGCGGCATTGAACAGATGTTGATTGGCGGCCCTCATCCGACCAGTATCTATCAACTGGAAGCCGCCGCCGGTGATACCACCATCGGCCATACCACCGCCTACAGCCAGGTATTAGAAAGCCTTGCAGGCCATGATACGATGCCGCGAGCCTATGCAATCCGCTCCATCGCCCTGGAGTTGGAACGCCTCGCTAACCACGTCGGCGGCATTGGTGGATTGACCACCGACGTCGGTTTCCTGCCCACAGCTTCGTTCTGCGGTCGCTTGCGTGGCGACTACCTCAATCTGTCTGCGGAACTGTGCGGCAGCCGTTTCGGTCGCGGACTAATACGTCCCGGCGGTGTCCAGTTTGATCTGGATAACGCATTGGTCGACAAAGTCAAACAACGTCTGGCTGTCCTCGAACCTGAAACTCGTGGCGCCATTGAACTGTGTTTTGACAATCCCTCAGTATTGGCCCGTTTCGAAGGGATAGGGGTGGTTAGCACTGATGATGCCGAAGAGCTGGGGCTGGTCGGCGTGGCCGCCAAGGCCTGCGGACTGGTGCGCGATGCACGACTACACCATCCTTTTGGCTCCGGTGAGACTAAATTCGACACCCCGGTAATCGAAATCGATGGTGACGTCTGCGCCCGGGGCAATGTTCGCCGTCGCGAGATCTACGCCTCCCATGAACTGCTACGTGACACCCTCACACAACTACCCGCCGGGGGAATATATTCACCCCTTGAGTCTCTGGCACCTGATTCACTGGCGGTTTCTCTGTGCGAAGGGTGGCGAGGAGAGCTGATTCATACCGCCATCACCGACAGTAACGGCAGAATCTCCCGTTACAAGATTGTCGATCCCTCCTTCCACAATTGGAGCGCTTTGGCTCTGTCGCTACGCGGGGAGCAGATATCTGATTTTCCAGTGTGCAATAAGAGCTTCGACCTCTCCTACTGTGGTTTTGACCTCTAGAATCTCCTGAAGGGAAATTATCGGTATGCTGAGTATAATACGCGAACGGTTACGTCAAGGACATCGCACCGGCAAATATCCGAAAGTGGAACCGGTGCTTCCCGAACGCTTTCGGGGTCTGCCAACAATCGATCACCAACATTGCCAACCCAACTGCACCCAATGTATAGAAGGTTGCCCCTTCGGTGCCTTACAAAAGGTTGCGGGCAAGCTCGAACTCGACATGGGACTATGCCTGTTTTGCCCCGAGTGCAGCGCCATTTGTGAACATGGAGCCCTGAGTTTCAGCCGCGATTATCACCTGTCCAGCCGCACCAGAGCAGGTCTAATCGTTGACGAAACCGAGTTTAAGATGGTTGAGGCTCTCGATGCAAAAATGAAAAAGCTGTTCGGCCGTTCCCTCAAGCTGCGCCAGGTTTCGGCTGGCGGCTGCAACGCCTGTGAAGCCGATTTAAACGTACTCGGCACCCTGAACTTCGACTTAGCCCGTTTTGGCATCCAATTCGTCGCCTCACCCCGTCATGCCGATGGCATCATCGTCACCGGGCCGGTGACCGAAAACATGAAAAGCGCCCTCCTCGATGCCTACGCAGCTGTTCCCGAGCCAAAGCTGGTTATCGCCTCAGGAGCCTGCGCCATCGGCGGTGGCCCGTTCAAGGACAGCCCTGAGGCCAGCAACGGCATCGGCGACATTCTCCCCGTCGATCTCTACATTCCCGGCTGCCCGCCGCATCCCTACACAGCGTTGGACGCAATGTTGCGCCTCATGGGACAGTTGTAAAAAAATTGTATTCAGTTTGGTGGCTTCGGAGGAGCTGAATAGTTACAAAAAATTAACGGTGCAGCTGATAGCGGTGCACAGCGCGATTGTGCTCTTTCAAGGTGCGCGAAAAGTGATGGCCACCATCGCCGGTGGCGACAAAGTACAGGTAGGGCTGATCAGCAGGGTTGGCCGCGGCACGGATCGCATTCAGGCCGGGGTTGGCGATAGGACCAGGAGGAAGACCCCGGTTAACATAGGTGTTGTACGGCGTCGCCGTGCGCAGATCTTTGCGGGTAATATTGCCGTTAAAATCAGCAATACCGTAGATCACCGTCGGATCCGCCTGTAGCAACATGCCACGCTTGAGACGGTTATGAAAAACCGCCGAAATCAGCGGCATCTCCTCAACATTACCGGCCTCCTTCTGGACAATGGAGGCCAAGGTCAGTAGCTGCAATTCATCCAGCCCCCGTTTTTCAGCCGCAGCCAGTAACGGTTCGGTTAAATGCTGACGTGTTTGCTGCACCATCTTCTTCAGCACAGCGTCTTCACCAACGCCCGGAGCAAAGCAGTAGGTCTCGGGGAACAGATAACCTTCGAGGCTGGTTGCCCCGATCTGGAGTTGGCGGCGAAAATCGCCATCGGCCATCAACTGCTGATAGCGTTCTACCTTACCCAGGCCGTCCGCAGCACAACGCTGGATAACCTCAACAGCCGTCAGCCCTTCCGGAACCGTACACCGGGCCAGCTCAACACGCCCTTCCACCAGTTTTTGCAACACCTGCGTCGGCGTATGCGGCCCCTCAAAACGGTAAGTTCCAGCCTGAATCAGCCGTTCCTGCTGACGCAATTTAGCCAGGACACGAAAGGCAAACGGATCGGACACCAGCTGCTGTCGATGAAGGGTCTGTGCAACCACCGCCAACGACTGCCCGCTCGCAACCACCACCAGCTGCGGTTGGTCGGGCTGGCACGGACGGACGATAAACATCGTCGCCACCAGCAGCGGCACGGCAAAAAACAACAGCAGCGCCGCGCCACCCCAGACAATAAAACATCGCCAGCCGGAGGGTTGGGAACTCTGAACCGGGATCGTTTTATGGGTAGCCCTTTTCTTTGCACTATTTTTTAAAACGGTTTTCCGTGCCATTACGTAACCGTTCGATATTGGCTGAATGGCGGCAGATTATCCCACCACTGATCACCAGACTGGCCAGAAACAAGGGAATGGACTGCTCAAAAGCATAGACCATAAACGGCACCACCGCCGCGGCACAGATTGATGCCAGTGATACATACCACCAGCGCCACAGCACCCCGGCAAACACCACCACCGCCACCAGGATAGCCAGCGGCGAAAGCACCAGAAAGACGCCCAATGCCGTCGCCACACCTTTCCCCCCCTTGAACTTAAGGTAAACCGGATAACAGTGGCCGACGAACAACATCACAGCAACCAATGCCAGGGTTTGCTCATCCTGAGCGCTCCACAGTTTCAGCGCCAGCAACGGCAGCACCCCTTTGAGCATATCGGCAACCAGGGTCAAAATCCCGAGTCGCTTACCGGCCACCCGGTAGACATTGGTGGCCCCGATATTGCCGCTACCGGCGCTGCGAACATCGTCCGCCCCCGCCAGCCGGGTTAACACCACCCCGCTGGGAATCGCCCCGACGAGATACGCCAGACACAGGATAATCGCTAATTCCATGACCACCATTGACCTTTCATAAAAAACAAGCAGTTAGCGCTTTGTTGATAACATTTTCGCCAGCGTTTAATACCACACATCGCCCTTAAACAGAACCGTAAACTCAACCCGTCTCACCACTACAGCCGTCAGAACCAGTCTACGCATCGCCCGCCATGCCCAGAGTTGATCCCCAAGGTTAAATTATGTGAAAAACCCCGGATAATCGGTTAGACTACTACAGAGAGACCCACACCATATCCCTTTGCCATGAAGGCTATCGCGATGTCCGACCATCTGTTTCTCATCGATCTCCTCATCCTGCTGGTTCTAGCTTTGGGCAGCGCGCTGCTTTTTACCCGCATCCATCTGTCGCCGATCATCGGTTATCTGGTTTCCGGTGTGATCGCCGGTCCTTATGGTCTGCACCTGATCAAGAATATTCATGAGGTCGAGGTGATTGCCGAGTTCGGTGTCATTCTGTTGCTGTTCACCATCGGCCTGGAATTTTCCATCTCCCGGCTGTTGCGCCTCAAATATCTGCTCATGGCCGGTGGACTCTCGCAACTGCTGCTGTGTTGTGCGGCTTTCATCGGGCTGGGCAGCCTGTTTGGTCTGGGGATAAAGACATCAATACCACTGGCCATGGCGCTGGCCCTGTCGTCGACAGCGATTGTCCTCAAAATGCTCAGTGAGCGCGGAGAGATCGACACCCTCCACGGCCGGATGTCGCTGGGCATCCTCCTTGCCCAAGACTTGGCGGTAGTCTTTTTTCTCGTCGCTTTGCCACTGCTGGCCGGACAGGACCTGACCTTTTCCATCAAGGAGATCGCCAAGGTCGCCCTACTGCTCAGCGGGCTACTGGTGTTCTCCCGTTTCCTGCTGCAACCGATCCTGCACAGCATCCTCAAGGCACGCTCCCAGGAACTATTCCGCATCACCATCCTGACACTGATTCTGCTGACCGCCTGGCTAACCGGCGAGGTGGGACTGTCGCTGGAACTCGGCGCCTTTCTGGCCGGGCTGGCACTGGCGGAATCACCCTATGCCCATCAAGCGCTATCGGACATTCTCCCCTTTCGCGACACATTCCTGGCCATTTTCTTCGTGTCCATCGGCATGTTGGTCAACCTGCAGCTGGTCAGCGAGCAGTGGCCATTGGTGCTGGCGGCAACGTTGGCCGTTTTCCTGATTAAATTTGCGGCGGCGGCTATCGCCACCACCCTGTGCCGTTTTCCGCTACGCATCGCCCTGCTGACCGGACTGCTGCTGTTCCAGGCCGGAGAGTTTTCCTTTGTCTTTCTTAAAGGGGCAACCAGCCTCGGACTACTCTCCAGCAACACCTATCAGGTCACCCTGGCAGTCATTACCCTGACCATGATCATCACGCCATTAATTGCCGGCCAGGCCGAAAAATGGTCGGCCGGCCTTGCCGGCCTGCTGGGTAAACCGGCAACGGAGACCCAACCAGAAATTCAGGAGCAGACCGCCAACCTCAGCGGCCATGTCCTGATTGCCGGTTATGGCCTGTCGGGACGCAACGTAGGCCGTATTCTGCGCCGCTTTAACATTCCCCACATCTACGTCGAACTCAACGCCGACAACGTTAAAAAAGGTCGGCGCGATGGCGACTTTATCGTCTATGGCGATGCGACGTCGGGCGATGTGCTGCACGAACTGGGGATCAACCGCGCCCGCGCCCTGGTACTGTCGATCAACGACCCCGCCGCCCTGGCGCGCACCATTCGCATTGCCCGCCAGTCCAACCCCGAACTCTACATCCTGGCTCGCACCCGCTATGTCGCCGAACTGGAGCATCTGCGCGAACTCGGTGCCGATGAAATTGTTCCCGATGAATTCGAAGCCAGCCTGCAGCTCGGTTCCAAGCTGATGCACCGCTTCAGCCTCAGCGAGGGACGAATCCTCCATCTCCTCGCCGAGTTGCGCCAGGAACACTACGCGTCGATGGTGAACACCGATACCACCACTAAAGGATTATCCGTTCTCGAGGGGGGACGCCTCGAATATCAGGCCGTACCCGACGACTCACCTTACCTCGGTGCCAGCCTGGCCGAGATCGACCTACGTAATCAGTCCGGGGTCACCGTGGTCGGCATCATCCGCAAGGAACGCACCATCTATAGCCCCGCCGGATCCTTCCGTATCGAACAGGGTGATACCTTGATGTTGCTGGGCGCCGGCGACGACATGCTTCAGGCCAGTGAAGTGCTACACGGCCATCCCCGATAAGAGAACAATAATGAACAGTAAGATGACTGCAAATCTTTCAAACCGAGCACCCCGCTTTTATTCCGGCACGTTGGGAATAGTCGTTGTCTGCCCCAGATGATTTTTCAAGGTGTATTCGTCATCGTTTTTACTCTGAATGTAGTAGTCCGGCATCAGAGGGATTTTGCCGATATTGGTCGCCACCACATACATGGGGATGGCCAAACCCGTGGTATGACCACGCAGGGCGTCACGGATCAGTTCGGCACCTTTTTCCACCGGCGTGCGGAAATGGTCGATGCCCGGAGCCGCTTCACAGTAGAAGAGATAATAAGGGCGGATCCACACGGTCAGCAGCTTCTGGTGCAGGGCGCGAAATGTCTCGACATCATCATTGATCCCTTTGAGGAGCACCGCCTGATTGCCGACGTTAATCCCGCAACTCATCAAGTCGAAAACGGCCCGCGCCGTGTCCTCGGTCAGCTCCTTAGGGTGGTTACACTGAGTGTTGATCCAGATCGGCACCTTGTGATATTGGCTGAGAATCTTCTTCAGGTTCTCGGTGATGCGACACGGCAACACAATCGGCAGCCGCGAGCCAATACGGATCATCTCGATATGGGGTATCTGGCGTAAACGATCAATCAGGTAGGCGATCTGCTCATCCGACAGCAGCAGCGGATCGCCGCCGGTGATCAGCACATCACGCACTTCGGGATGTTCAGCGATCCAATCCAAGCCCTCATCAACGTTGAAGTCAAGTTGCAAATCACCGTCAACCACCAGCTCCTTGCGAAAACAGTGACGGCAGTAGATGCCACAGGTCTGGGTAACGGTGAACGCCACCCGATCCTGGTATTGTCGAGCAATACTGTCCGGGCGCACCTCATCAGTAGCGCGATTCTCCTTCCACACCAGATAATTATCCATACCAAACTTATTTTCCTGCTCATGGCACGATGGAATCACCTGTTTGCGGATTGGGCAATTGGGATCGTCACGATCCATCAACGAGGCAAAATAGGGGGTGGTTCCCCAGGTTGTCGTATTGGTTTCGAGAACCTTACGCTCCTCGGCGGTTAAATTGACGTACTGCTCAAGACGTTCGATGGTGTTGACAAAGTTTCTGAGTTGGCCTTGCCACTCGGCTGTCATGGTGTCTCCTTTGAAGATTAGAAAGTGGGCTGACACAAGCGGATTCGGCAATAATGAGGAATACGCTTGCTGAAGACCAGACACACCGCAAAGATGACAAAACGCAGACAAAAAAAGAGAACAGACGTGAGTAGACAAGAAAAAATAGTGACAAGAGATGGACAGACGTGAGTCCCGCAGAAAAACGCAGACAGCCAGCAGTGCGCTGGAAATTTATGGGTTGGGTTTATGATAAAAGGTCAGGGCCACCCGCACCCGGTCTTGAAATGGAACATTTCAAGCCAGTGCTGCCCCAGAGAGAGAGGATTCGTCCCAATCATGCCAGAGCATGATCAGTCCACCTCACGAGCGGGTCTATGATCGGAACGTTCAGATTGAACGCCGTCATGAATAACAGACCCTAACATAGCCATGAAGAGATAGCAAATGATGGGCAGAAAAGGGGAAACATCTCAGGAGGCTGTCCGAGAAGAGACTCCTAGGCCTTGCCCATATCTGCGTGTAACTGCTGACGCAATCGCCGGGCAATGGGACCAACCTGGCCCTGATTAATGGTAAAATCACCCACCTTGACCACCGGCATCACCTCCAACGAGGTGGAGGTGATAAACACCTCGTCGGAAAATTTAAGATCCTGCAACTTGAACTCACCATCAATCACGCGCAAATTCAACTGCTGTTCGCAGAGACGGATGATGGTGGAACGGGTCACCCCTTCGAGCAGGCCGGTTGAAGCAGACGGGGTAAATACCCACTGATCTTTAGTCCAGAAAATATTGGACGAAGCCCCTTCACAGATATGCTCCTTGTTGTTAAGCATAATCACCTCAAATGCTCCGGCAGCCTTGGCTTCCAGCTTGCCGAGCAGGCTGTTGAGGTTACTGATCGACTTGATCTTGGGGCTGATCGCCTCAGGAGCAGTACGCCGGGTCTGCGCCACCTGCAAAGCAATCCCCTGCTCATAAGTGACCGGATCAAAACCCTGAAACTCGCGGCCCATCACCAGACAGGTGAGATCATTATCCCCATCATCCATCTTCCGCTGGAAACCGATCTCGCCACGGCCACGGGTGATGGTGATGCGATAGTAAGCATCATTGAGACCGTTGCGCCGCTTCAATTCAAGGAGAATCGTCTCCAGATCCTGCTGACTGTACGGCAGGGGATAATTGAGTGCAGCAGCGGACTGGCACAGCCGTTGATAGTGTTGTGCAAACTGATAGAGCTGATCGCCAGCGGAACGAAAACTCTCGAAGATGCCATCGCCATAGAGAAAACCCTGGTCAAACACCGACACTCTGGCCTGATCGCTATCGACAAATTCACCATTTAAATAGACATCGCTCATAAATCCCCCTCACACCGTTGCGGTCTTCATCCACAAAGCAGCCATACACAACGGTGCCACCGAAACGGTGAAAACACAACACCAACAAGCAAAACACCCCGGATCTTTTAGCCACGGACCCACACGGACAGGGGCGGACAGAAACTTTGTCAAGAACACATAACGGCCCATAACCACCCGTTCGTTACAGTCACTAGAGAACACTGAGAAGGGCACGAGGAAAAGCTTTTGGGTTCAAAAACTGGAATAAATATTTTTCTCAGATTTATCTCAGTGTCCTCAGTGGTTCATGCTTTTTGTCCGCCCTTGTCCGTGTGGGTCCGTGGCAAACTGCTTTTCAAAGATGTTAGAGGTTGAAACAATAAAAAAGCCCCACTCCATAATTTGAAGTGGGGACTTATATAAAATCTATGGATGAAAAATGGTCGGGGCGAGAGGATTTGAACCTCCGACCCCCTGCTCCCGAAGCAGGTGCGCTACCAGGCTGCGCTACGCCCCGACATATTTTCAACGGATCAATGTACTATCATGGGCCATGTGAAAAGGCAAGAGTTTCATCGCCAATTTTCACCACCACAACAGAATTATGATGATCACGCAAAAACAAATCAGATGGCTAAGTAAAAATTTCGTCCGACAAGGCGTAGTGGTTTTTCAAGGGTGAAGGCATACAGGTTGCTTGTCGAGGTCTTGAAAAAATGCTGCAACGCAGTAGGGCGGACTTTTTGCGACGCCATCATTATTTTCTCACCCGTTCAGAGGTATCTTCTAGCCAGTGTCCAGCGTTCTGAACGTCGCGGCCGAAGCCGCCGATACATTCGCAACCACTGAGCAAAACAATCACGATCAATAACAGTGCCGCAACTAAACGTTTCATATTCTCTCCAGTAAAAAGCTAGCGCTGCTTCAATCGTTTACGTTCTTCAACCCACAGATCGAGTAGCAACAGACCAACACCGATGGTTATGGCCGAATCGGCAATATTGAACGCCGGCCAGTGGTGCTGATACCAATGGACATCGATAAAATCGATCACCGCTCCCAAGCGCAGGCGGTCGATCAGGTTACCTGCAGCACCGGAAAAAACCAGCGACAAGCCGAGACGTTGAAACTGCGCCGATTTCGGCAGCCGACCCATAATCCACAGAATTACCAGACAGGCGATTATCGCCACCCCGGACAATAGCGGAATACGCACGGCACTATCGGCCAGAATACCAAAGGCGGCGCCGTTATTATGCACATAGCTGATGTTGAAAAAGTGCTCGATCACCGTCCAGCTCTGGTAGAGCTCCATGGTGCGATCAATGTACAGTTTCGTTATCTGATCGACGGGCAGCACAATGGCGACCACGATCAGCAACAGACGATAACGCTGAACCATTTAAGTGTCCTGTCTGGTTGAATAAAGGATAGCAAAACCGGGACTGTCCCCGCGCCCGTTTGATTTAAAGGGGGCTGTCCCAGGCTTTTGCGGCGCGTACCACTGGTGTTTCATTGCCCGTAAACATCTGGGACAGCCCCCGATGACCCTGGGGACAGTCCCGAGTTTACTACAAAGTGCGTTATTCCACGGACACTACCCCTGCACACATTCCTCTAACACCGCGATACAGCGTGGGCACGCGGTCGGATAGGCTTCATTGTCACCGACAGCTGTCGAATAATTCCAGCAGCGCTCACACTTTTCACCGTCAGCAGCTTCCACCAGCACCTTGAGTCCGGGAACTTTCTCCGATTCAAAGCCACCCTCCAGGGCATCAACCAGTTCAACCTGAGAGACAATGAGCAACGTCGGCAGCTGGTCGGCATATTGTTCCAGCAACTCGCGGCAGTCGACGCCATCAACCGCCAGAGTAATCTTGGCCTCCAGAGAGTTCCCCACCAACTTCTCGTCACGGGCCAGTTCAATAGCCTTGGAAACATCGGAACGTACCGTCCACAGTTGCTGATAGACCTCGTCAAGACGGGCATCGAGCAAACTGGTTTCAAAACGGGGAAATGCAGCCAGGTGGACGCTCGGTTCACGCTCACCGGGCATCTCAGCCCAGATCTCGTCGGCAGTAAACGACAGTACCGGAGCGATCAGGCGGGTCAAAGCATCGAGAATCCGATACATGGCCGTCTGGGCACTGCGTCGTTCAATACTGGTTGTCCCTGAGGTATAGACGCGATCCTTGAGGATATCGAGATAAATGGCGCTCAGCTCAACGCTACAGAAATTATGTACGGCATGATAGAACACGTGGAACTCGTAGTCGTTATAAGCCTTTTCCACCCGGCCAACCAGGGTCTCCAGCCGCGACAGCGCCCAGCGATCGATCTCCAGCAGATCGCTGTCGGCGACCATATCGGTGGCCGGATCGAAATCGTAGATGTTGCTGAGGATATAGCGTGACGTATTACGGATACGACGGTAGGCGTCGGACAACCGTTGCAGAATCTCATCACTGATACGGATATCATCCTGATAATCCTGGGCCGCCACCCACAGCCGCAGCACCTCGGCACCAAACTTGTTGATCACCTTTTCCGGAGCAACGACATTGCCTTGCGATTTGGACATCTTGCGGCCATTCCCGTCGACGACAAATCCATGGGTCAGCACCGCCTTGTAGGGGGCGACACCGCGGGTACCAACGGCAGCCAGCAGACTGGAGTGGAACCAGCCACGATGCTGGTCACTGCCCTCCAGATAGAGATCAGCGGGAGAATCAAGATTGTCGCGCTTTTCTACTACCGCAGCATGGGACACGCCGGAGTCGAACCAGACATCGAGAATATCCGATTCCTTGGTAAATTCCTTATGGCCGCAGGCCGCGCAGCAGGTCCCTTCCGGCATTAGTTCGCTGGGTTCTTTTTCGTACCATTGATCACTGCCGCCATTCTCGAACAGATCGGCGACATGGTGCATCACCTTGCCATCGGCCAGCGCCTCGCCACAGTCGGCACAGTAGAATACCGTGATCGGCACCCCCCAGGTGCGCTGGCGGCTGATACACCAATCGGGACGTCTCTCGATCATGCCATAGATGCGCTCGCGGCCCCAGCTGGGGATCCACTGCACATCGTTGATATGCTTCAACGCCTGCTCGCGCAGATCGTTTTTCTCCATGGAGATAAACCACTGAGCGGTAGCCCGGAAGATCACCGGCTTCTTGCAACGCCAGCAGTGGGGATAGCTGTGACTCATCTCCGTGCGCTGCAACAACGCCCCGACCTCGGTCATCTTTTCACACACCGCATCGTTGGCCTCGGCCAGTTTCATACCACCGAACAACTCGACATCCTTGCGATAGCGACCATAGTCATCGACAGGATTGTAGATATCCAGACCGTATTTCAGACCGACCACATAGTCATCATGACCGTGGCCTGGCGCGGTATGGACACAACCGGTACCGGCTTCGAGGGTGACATGATCGCCGAGAATCAGCAATGAGTCGCGCCCGTAGAACGGATGACGGCAGCGCTTGTTTTCAAACAACGCTGACTTGAAGGTGGCCAACACCTCACCTTTAAGCTCCAGCTGTTGCAGCACCTGCTGGTACAGCCCTTCGGCAAACACCAGCACGTCGCCATTGTCCATCTCCACCGCCACGTAATCCAGTTCAGGATTGAGGCAGATCCCCATGTTGGCGGGAATGGTCCACGGCGTGGTGGTCCAGATCACAAAATAGAGCGGTTTGCCCTGTAGCGCACTCAGCTCGGCGGGCAGCTCATCGGCAAAGGGAAATTTGACAAAGATCGATGGCGAGACATGATCGGCGTATTCCACCTCGGCCTCGGCCAGAGCCGTAACACAAGAGGAACACCAGTGGACCGGCTTCTTCCCTTTGTACAAGCCGCCACGCTCGGAGAAGCGCGCCAGCTCACGGGCGGTAGCGGCCTCGTAGCTGTCGTGCATGGTCAGGTAGGGATTATCCCACTCACCAAAGATCCCCAGACGCTGAAATTCACTCGCTTGAATATCCACCCACTCAGCCGCGTAGCTACGGCACTCGCGGCGAATTTCCGCCTTGGTCATGTCGCGCTTTTTCTTGCCGAGTTTCTTGTCCACCATCAGCTCGATGGGGAGACCGTGGCAGTCCCAGCCCGGCACGTAGGGGACATCAAAGCCCTGCATGCGCCGGTTCTTCATCACCACATCTTTAAGAATCTTGTTCAGGGCGTGACCGATATGGGTATGGCCGTTGGCATACGGAGGGCCATCGTGGAGGGTAAAACGGGGACGACCTTCACCCGCCTTGGCAATCTGCCCGGTCAAATCCATCTCGTCCCATTTTTTCAACATCTCCGGCTCCCGCTTGGGCAGGTTACCGCGCATGGGGAAATCGGTTTTCGGCAGATTCAACGTCTCTTTGTAGTCCATAGCGATCCTCGCATCAACTCAGCATCAACGATACAGTCATGATCAATAAAAAGTCCGACATACGCAATAGTGCAGCAGGTCGGGATATGTATAAAAAATAAGCCAGTTACAATATCAGAATAAAGTCGCAACGACAAGGGGAACAGACAGGAAAACAGTTCTGTTTCAGCCACGGACCCACACGGACAACGTCGGACAAAAATCATGAACCACTGAGGACACTGAGACAAATCTGAGAAAAGCATTTATTCTAGTTTTCAAACCCAAAAGCTTTTTCTCATGCCCTTCTCTGTGTTCTCTAGTGAGTGCAACGAACGGGTGGTTGCGGGTTGCTATGCGTCCTTGATTTTCGGTTTACAAAGTTTCTGTCCGCTCTTGTCCGTGTGGGTCCGTGGCTAACCGGTCTTAAAGATGTTTTCACACTCCCCAACCAACGGACAGCCTTCACAACGCGGCTTGCGGCTCAGACAATGCACCTTGGCCAGGTGCACCAATAAAGCATGGTATTCGTTGAACAGGGAAGCATCGTGGGGAAGGTGATCCATGAATATAGCTTGAATAGCCGAGTAGGATTCATCGCCCGTCAACACCCCCAAGCGGCTAAAAATCCGCCGTGTATAGGCATCAACAACAAAGACCGGCTGCAACCCAGCATATAATAATATACTGTCCGCCGTTTCAGGACCGATTCCGGGCAGGGCCAGCAAGCGGCGACGCACCGCCGACAGCTCACCTTTGAGTAGCGCCAGTGGATCGCCCTGGCACTCGTTGACGATGGTCTGGGCCAGAGAGTGCAGATAGCGTGATTTCTGGCGAAAAAACCCGGAACTACGGATCAGCTCCTGTAGCTCATCGGTCGAAAGCTTCACCATCGCCCGGGGCAACAGCGCACCGGCATCATCCAGAGCGGCAATGGAGCGTTCAACATTGCGCCAGGCAGTGTTCTGGGTCAGAATCGCCCCCACCATCATCTCAAACGGGCTACGGGCAGGCCACCAGTGCTGTGGACCAAAACGCTGCAGCAACTCACGGTAAACCTGTTGCAACCGAGCGGTCATGGTGTTGCTAACCAAGATTGTCACTATCGGCAAAGCAACCAAAGTGACTCTGCACACTCTCCATGAAAGCCCGCTTCAACAGACCGGACGATTCACATTCGCAAGCAACCATGCTGCGGCGGCAAAAACGATTAAAACCGGGCACATGGTGCTCCAGCAGCAGCCCATCACTCAGATACTGTGCAACGGCTGACCGGGCGATGAAAGTAACCCCCTCACCTGCCAACACCTCTTTGATAATCAGACCGAAATCATCCAGTACCATCACCCGCCGAAACATATCCATTTCGCACTTCACCGACTCCAGATTGTGAGCCAGCAGATCACGACAACTACAGCCGTCACAGCGGGTAATCAGCAAATGCGGTTCCAGATCGACCAGTTCAACCTCTCCCGCCGCAGGGCCCTTGCCCGGCGCACTGACAAAAAGCATCTCCTCCTGCGGCAGCTCCATGTAGCGCATGGCTCCAAAATCCATATCAGCCAGATGTTCAATCACCGCCACATCAAATTCACCATTGCGCACCCCGTCCAACGCCCGTCGAGGAACATCAAACAAAAACTTGAGATCCTCGACCTCACCGAACTGCTGCATAAAGTGTTTGAGCACATGCGGCAGATGGGCCATACCAAAGGCCGGGGTGCAACAGATCGACAGATGCTGCCTGTCCGTCAACGAACGCAGATCCTGCAACATCCGCTCTTCCATCTCCAATATACACCGCGCCCGCTCCAACACAATGCGTCCGGCCACCGTCGGCTGCAACGTGGCACCGGAACGATCAAGCAATTGCATACCACAGCAGGTCTCCAGACTTTTAGTGCGCTGCGACACCGCCGACTGCGTCAGATGCAACTTGGCCGCCGCGCGGGAAAAGCTCCCCTCCTCAGCCGCAATGAGAAGTGTCTTCAAGTACTGTGTTTCCATTTATTTATAATTCCCCATAGTATTCAATATATAGCGACCTTCAAAACCCGATTTCAACAGGGATGAAGGAGATATCTGCGGATAAAGTTCAAAATCTTTAAAGCTGTATCGCGCCCGTTCACTTCGTTCCCTCAAGACGCAGAGATCGCAGAGAAGAGCAAAACCAGTAAATTCAGGGTTAAGGTCTAAACAAAAAAAACAAGATTTTGCCCTTCCCTGCGCTCTCAGCGTTCTCTGCGCGAGATTGCTTTTGACCTTGTTCTTCTTGGCGCTCTTTGCGGCTTGGCGCGAGATATGATTTTGACTTTCAGGGTTTTATCCATGCCACACTATAGGTATTCCCATATATAAGCATGTCAACCTATAAGTCACGCTTATGACCCCATTAGAATGATTCGTTTTACACTATCAGCTTGCATACGTATTGTACACAGCATAACAAATGTGGGTGTTATGGCGCTTTTTTGA